>JBMYRY010000210.1:0-5378 GCA_049602795.1 Bradymonadia bacterium | reverse complement strand
CAAACACTACACTTTCGAGCAGTCTGTTGTCACCATTGGATTAATGGATGATAACAACGTCGTGCTTTCCGATGATACAGTGAGTCGCTACCACTGCAAAATCTATCAAGAAGGAAATCACTACATTCTGCAAGACCTCGGCAGTACAAACGGGACATTCTTGAATCAAATCCGCATTCGAGAAGTATTCCTGACCCCGGGTAATACGATTGAAGTTGGAAATACAAAACTGACTTTCCAACCGGTAGAAGAGGAAGTCCTCATCGAACCGAGCGAAGAAGATCGCTTCGGTGACATCATTGGCGTCAATGTTCAAATGCGAAAAATCTTTGGCATCCTTCAAAAGATTGCGCCAACAGACACCTCGATCATTATCGAAGGCGAGACCGGGACTGGCAAGGAGGTCGTTGCCAACACAATTCACAAAAAATCGAAGCGAGCAGACAAACCATTCATTGTTTTTGACTGTTCTGCGGTTCCTGCGAACCTCATCGAGGCAGAGTTGTTTGGACACGAAAAGGGATCATTTACAGGTGCTGTCGTGTCCCGCCCAGGTCTATTCGAAATGGCAAATGGCGGTACGATCTTCCTCGACGAATTAGGTGAATTGGGCATCGACCTGCAGCCAAAATTACTCCGTGTGCTTGAAACACGTGAGGTTCGACGCGTGGGTGGACAAAGAACACAGAAGGTCGATATCCGAGTAGTGGCTGCGACCAATCGGCGGCTCGAAGATGAAGTGCAAGCCGGTCGCTTCAGAGAAGACCTCTTTTATCGATTGAGCGTGGTCCGTCTGTTCTTGCCGCCGCTCCGAGAGCGACGTGAGGATGTTGCCCTGCTCGTACGACATTTCCTCCGCGTAAGTCGCTTTAACCGAGACGAAGGTGGACAGCCCAAAATTAAATCAGTGAGTAGAAAAGTTGTGGAAGCCCTTCGCAACTACGATTGGCCTGGTAATGTTCGCGAGCTACTCAACTGCATCGAGCGGGCATGTAGCTTTGCAGATGGCGAGACGATTACACTGGAAGACCTACCTCACAACGTCGTGGATACCGAGCACATGAAGCGCCTCAACACGGTTGGTGCTCGCGTAACCAATAATGGTCGAAAAACCCTTGATGAGTTAGGTAATTTCAAAGACGCCAAGGAGAAGTGGGTGTCATCTTTCGAGCGGGAATACCTGATGAGTCTACTCGAAAGGCACCAATTCAATATTTCCCAGGCAGCTCGTGAAGCAGATATTGACCGCAAGTATTTTCGCAAGCTCATGAATAAGTATCATATCGAAGCACCTGGGCGAAAAAGTGACGCTAGCAAAGCTGAATCTTAGAGACGAACAAATCTAAATGCTTTGCCCTCATGACTGATGGTCCGCTCCTCCTATCGCTTTCCCTTCAAAATAGGCACCCACGGTCCGCCTAACCGGTTCGCAGAACTGATGCCGATTTCCATGTTCCATGGCAAGCACGGATGCGATGTCCCTCAATCGACGAAGAGATTAATCACGTGGTTCATGTTCTGCTTGTCCTAGCCCCCGATTCATGAGAGACGATATGCTTATGGAATCTTTAACGAAGCCAAGACCGCAAGTCGCTGACGCAAGTCCGACCACGCCAACCGTGTACATTTACCCGGATGTTCTCGATGAGATCGAGTTCAACGGAAAATGGAACCCGGACCTTATCGGTATCGGTGTACTTATTGGCACTCGATATCTTTGCGATCAGGACAAAAGTGCGTTCATCGAAATAGAGGGGTTCGTAGCCGGCCAACACATCGACAAGTGGGATGAGATGCAAGTTGGATTCGAGCATGAATGGAAGAGTGCACTTGCCGCTCAACGGTTTCACTCGAGTCAATCCATCGTACTCGGATGGTATGTTGCCAATTCCTCCTCTAAACAAGGGGATCCTGCTCAACTCTCAAACATCCACAAAGCGTTTTTCCGCCATCCATGGCAAGTTGGCATTTGGCTTAGAGACCAAGATGCTCCTGTGGCATTTACCCTTAGCAACGAAACGATTCAGCCCGTCGAGCTAGCGGTCATTCAACCGCCAAGCTTTTCGAGCGTTGGTTAAAACTATACAAACGATAAGAAAGTTGAATGGCTCATGATTACAAAAACAACAACGGTCAGAGGCTCCATCTCCGGTAAGGATGACCTAGTGGTCGAAGGCACTGTGGAAGGCTCGGTTCGGATCGAAGGTGCACTCTCGGTCGGTCAAGATGCGGTGCTCAAAGCCGATGTTAACGCGACCTCAATCACTTTGGATGGTTCGATTGAAGGCAGCGTAACGAGTGAAACGACCACGGCAATCAGCGCCGATGCAGCACTCACTGGCAGCTTGCATACAACGCGATTATCAGTCGCGGAAGGTGCGAAGATCCAGGGGCGCGTCGAGATGGACTTTGAGATCTAGCCTACAGGACACGGATTTATAGAAACCACACGGGCTATCGCTCGTTAACCTGACCAAATGAAGAGAGAATCACAATGGCAAACACAACAATCGGAACTAGCTTCGTCATCGAAGGGGAAATCACGAGCGAGGACAATATTGTTGTCCAGGGCACAGTGAAAGGCAAAGTGTCGACCACCAAGCCTGTTTTTGTGGAAAACTCAGCAACCCTCGAAGCGGATGTATCTGCGGATTCGGTGGAAATTTCCGGTCAAGTCACCGGCAACGTCTCGGCCAGCACGCGCGTGGAATTAAAGTCGGATGCAAAGATGGTTGGCGACGTTCAATCCCCGAGAATTTTAATCGCCGATGGTGCCTTATTTAAAGGCAACATCGACATGGACGTATAGTCGATCGAGGTAAGTATGGCGGCACAGACGCATATAAGTTCAACAACAAGAATTCGAGGTTCAATCAGCGGTAGTCAGGACCTGTCCATCGACGGCGCAATTGAGGGAAATGTACGTCTCGAAGGTGATTTAGAGTTACACGCCGATGCACGCATTGATGGGGACATCACTGCTCACTCAATCGTGATTCATGGCACTGTGAAAGGTGATGTAAGCGCGTCCACGCACTTGACCATAAGCAAGAGTGCCCGACTCAAAGGGGCCGTGAGCGCCCCGATCCTAAAATTGGAAGACGGTGCACTCATCAGTGGTGAGATTGCCGTCGGCACAGCCGAGTCTTCTGCTAAATCAAGACGAACCAAAACGTCAACTAAGAGTACCAACACGACCGCGTCGGCAGAATCAGTCGCAGATGAACCGGAACTGCCAGAAGGTGTTGTCGGCCGCAAAGTGAAGGTCAAAGAGTAACTATGAAAAGCGAAAAAACGACTCAGACCGCGCAACTTAAGGCATTGCTCAAGCAACTCTCAGTCGAATTTCGTCCGGTTGTTCTCTCTTCCGGTCAACCGAGTGACGTATACGTAGACTGCAAACAAACCGCTCTGAATCCTGAAGGTGCGGAATTGCTCGGCGTGCTGATGTATGATGCTGTTGTTGCACTTGAATCGAGAACTAAACGCAAGGCGCAGGCAATCGGTGGAATGAGCATCGGTGCGGACCCACTCGCGACGGCGGTTTCACTCGAAGCACGTAGGCGAGGTCGGCATCTACCGGCTTTCCTCGTACGAAAGACAGCGAAGAATCACGGCACAGAAGCCTTCATCGAAGGGGCAAAAAATTTTGATGCCGAATCAGAGGTGATTTTGCTGGAAGACGTCATCACTACGGGCAAAAGCACGCTACTCGCTGCGGAGCGAATGAGAGATGAAAAGTATCGCCCCTTTGGCGTTGTGACCATTCTCGACCGCCAAGTAGGGGGAGTCGCAAATCTGCTGTCCAAACAACTAGAGACTGAATCGTTGTTCAAACTCTCGGAGTTCCGTGAGCCATGAATGTTGCGCGCGCACTGCTATGTAGCACCCTTCTGTTCTCCACAGGTTTAGTGACTACTGGCTGCGTTGCACAAAGAACTCACGCATGGGAGCACGCAAGGACGACCAGCTACCGTCAGCATTTTCGAGATTGGACTCGCCACGACCAAATCAATAATGGAATTGTTGCAAACGCGACGGCTTCAGTGACCTGTTTTTCTCCGGCCTTCGCGGTCGAGCTACAAAAGGAACGCTCGAAACGCGCTCGGCACAATCGTGAAGAGAAGGACACACGCTTAGAGCAGGCTCGCTCGAAAGCAAATGACAGGCTCGAGTTTTTTGTCGCTCTCCACACCCAGAATCATTATTGGAATGACCTTGAAGTTAAACGAGGCACGTTTAAGGTCCAGTTGTATGTCGATGACAAGGCCGCTGTGCAACCGGAAAAAATTAAACGACTAAACCAGAACGAAATGGCGGACTGGGTGACCCTCTTCCCAACCGTCGGTCCATTACAAACTGGATATATCATCCGATTCCCCCCCATAGAGTCTGCGAAACGCCTCCGGCTCCTCATCTCCGGCAATCCCGGCGCAATGGAAATGGTGTGGAAAATATCACACTAGAACACTGCTACGTTAACGGGCACGATGGCACGCCACTTTTCGTTGAGTATGCGTTCAACGATCTGGAGTTTGACGTGTTGCTGTGCGATGGAATTGGTTGCGACGGCTTCATATGGAGCTATCTAATTTCGGAACTTAAACTCATTACAAACGTCGTTCACCCGCACATGCGGGGGCATGGAAAGAGTGAAGTACCAAGCAACTTAGAGCGGCTGACCATGCAAGATTTTGCGGATGATTTGTGGCAAATCTTAGCTGAACTTCGTCCAGAACCTCGGCCACTGATTCTACTCGGGCATAGTATGGGTGTTCAGGTTGCGTTGGAATTTATGAACCGTCACCCCGCACGATGTGCTGCGGCCGTGTTGCTATGCGGAAGCTTTGAACATCCGGCGACGACCTTCCATCACGATGACTTTCTCGCCCGAGTACTGCCCGCATTAAAGACACTCTCAGCATTATCAAAAAGCCCACTTGGATTCATTTGGAAAAACGCCCTTAAGTTACCCTTAGCTTTCACGGTAGCCACGCTGACAGAAACTCATCCAGACCGCACGGAACGGTCTATTTTTGAACCTTATCTACAGCACCTCGCTGATATGAATCTCGATGTATTCTTCCGTACGCTGGACCATGCGAATCAGCATTCTGCACGTGATTTCTTACAAAAACTCGACTTACCAATACTCGTCATTGCGGGTGAAGACGACAAGATGACCCCGCCTCGGCTCGCAGGTGAACTTACATCACTCTTGCCCAACGCGCGCTATTTCGGCGTGACAGACGGTACTCATGTCGCCCCAATTGAGTTTCCAGATGAAGTCAATCACGTCATCAAGCATTTTTTTGCGGAAATAGTCTCACGGCGCATAGACCCGTGAATCAGATGCCTTTAGGGCACCTCAATTAAGG
>JBMYRY010000209.1:0-5379 GCA_049602795.1 Bradymonadia bacterium | reverse complement strand
CCCAATCATACCCTACCAACCGGCGGTACAGCCCGATTCAGTGGCGGCTTGAGCGTGTTCAACTTTCTGAGAGTACGCACATGGATGCGAATCGACGAACCAGCCGAATCCAAACAACTCGTCTCAGATGCGCAAGCACTGGCCGAAGTCGAGGGACTATGGGGGCACAAACGAGCAGCCCAACTAAGAGACTAAGGTCTCCTCCGCACTCAATGGAAATGAATCCGAAGAGATTTCCTTTGTAAGATCTTTGAGTCCCCACGACTGGTGAAGCGTTATCAAAAACGAAATGGGGCATCCAAATGAAATACTTCAACACCCTTCTGGCATTCTGTCTTATCTGTCTTCACCTCACCGGCTGTGTGATTGAAGCACCTCAACAGGAAAGAGATCCCGATATCACGCCCTCCGAATGTAATCTCGATCCAACCCTGTGCAGCGGTAGTGAACGTTGCCTTCTCATCGACCCCTGTGGAAGCGCCTGCGGTGACGATTTAGATGCACCGTGTCCAGACGTCTGCATTGACATCTATGCCTGCGTCTCTCCGCTCAAGCCCGGTGATGAGTGTGACTTAACTGCCGATCAATGCGGAGATGGTTTCGTCTGCCGACCGGACTGGGACGCACCGTGTGAGCCCAGTTTTTGCGACGGATACACGTGCACCGCGGACTGTCGCGAAATCAACACCTGTCAGGCGCGGCAAGTGAGTGAATGCGATCCAGCCGACCCCTTTGTATGTGGTCGCGGCGAAGTCTGCCGACAAACCGGCACACATTACGACAATCCCTGCGGCGGTAACGAACCATGTGGGGCTATCCCAGAAGAGCCCGAACCAATTTTCAGTTGCATCCCGAGCCTGCGCGAAGGTGAGCGATGCGGTGGACCGAGAGTTCATGAGGATGCTTGCCAGACGGGTCTCATCTGCGCCATTGATGAAGCATTAGGATGTGAGTCGAGTTGTCCTGGCTGTCTTGACTGCAATCCAATCTTTACCTGCCAGGCGTCAGTAACCCCGACGACATGCGACGAACTTGATTGCGGTCCCGGCTATGAATGCGTTCATGAAGTTCCAGAAGGCTGCGGTTACGCCGACCCGGAGGTACAACGAGAGTGTGAGTCTCAGCAGGTGGTCCCCATCTGCGTCCCTCTGGAGGTAGAACCTGGTTGCGACCCATCACAATTAAATGCCTGTGGTTATGGTGAAGTCTGTGTCCCGAGCGAAGAATTTATCTGTCCAGAATGTGATGGGTGGGGCAATTGCCCGGACATTCCTTGTGAGCCCGTTTTTCATTGTGTTGCGAAGACCTGCGAGCATGTGCTCTGTGACACCGGGTCCGAATGTCAAATGATGCCCGAGACGAACTGCACAGAAGATATCTGTGATGACGGCGGCTACCTGCTCCCTCAATGCGTCGGCGTCCCACGACATCAAATTGGTCCAAGTTGCGAAGAGACCGTATGTGCACCAAATTATGACTGTGTGGAAACCTGGACCTACCTGCCCTGCGACGGACCTGGATGCGGTGAGCCCGACGTAGATGTTACCTGCGAGCAACGTGAGATACCGGACATGCCCCTCATTGGAACAGATGGTTAATTTTTCTCATGTGATTGACCCGCTGTGAGATGCCTTAAGGAGCGACAACGCCTTACTGACGTTGTCGCCGTCATTTCATTGAGCAGGATTGAGTTCGGAACCGTCGCTTACCACGAGGGGGTCGAACTACTCCGGTCGGTAGGTATTGTCATGTTCGCCGGTCACGAGCGCGACCTCTCTTCGGTCAATATTTGCCAAAATCTCTTCGTAGGTCATGGGTGCGTCATACGACATCAATCCACGAAAGATCGCCATTGTGGCCTGCGGCGTCGAAGACACATAGGAAGGCATGGCGTTCGCCACAATATCTAAGTACTTTGTGCCCTCGGGGTCGTCCGGATTGACTTCAGCATGCGCCTCAGCAAGGGCCGCATCAATATACGCATAGGTATCGCAACCGTTCATGAAGACGATTGCGTATTGCCCAGTCTGCCAAGCACCTTCTCGGGCAAGTCTGCGCACATTTCTGCCCAAACCAGAGTGCCCATTGTAGACAATATAGTCCGCGGTTGGGGTGAGCGATGCGTATCGGGTCCAGAAGTCATCATCCGCCGCATCCACGCTACGAATCATGAAGACATAGACATTCACCTTCTTCCCATCCTGAAGTTGAGCGCGAATCACAACCGACGAACTCTCACCCTCGCCATCAGCATCCACAGAAGTCACCGACGCGCCGAGTTCTTCCTCGACCAAGCCGGTGAAATTCCAAAACGAGTTGATGCCGCCATCGTATCCTTCACTGTCCTCTTTGGCTTTGCCGAAGATGGCAACAACGTTGAGGGTGTCATCTTCCCAGATCATGTCATACTCTGGGTACATCCCTTCGGATGCTTCCGCATTCGGCTCTAACGATGCAACCAGTCGTACGACCTCTTGCTCTTCAAGTTCACAGCCAGCGCGCTCAGGTCGGTAATAGTACCAGAATACGCCAGAATCTACATCATAGGCGCCCGCGCTTACACAAGTCTCAGTATACTTAGTCACGAAATCGTCAACTGCCGACCAACCAAGATTTCGAGGTAAAATGAGCGTGAAGTCAGCGGGCTTTTGCTCTTCACCAGCCCAAGCCACCGGCATGCGCGCCTCGTAGGTAATGCGGCACCGATCTTCAAGGTCTTCAGACACAACATTTGTCAACTCCACCTGGTCCAAACGACCAACCGAATCATAACCGTTCAATTGACCAACGGTGTAAAGCAATTGTTGCTCAATCGCCATATGCGGTCGAAAACAATTATCGGTCTCCACAACCCCGGACCACACGAAGTCATAGAACGTTGCGAGTGCACTCGCATTCTTGCTCCGTGCATCAGTTTCCGAAATATCTAGGTTGCTGCAACCAGCAAAGATTAAACCGAAGGCGCAAAAGGTAATCAGTCTGCGGCACATTGTTTTACTCCTCATCAAATTCGAATCACGATTGATTTTTAATGCGTCGGGAGGTCTGCATACTCTGTGCCATGATTGAAAAACTCTCGCCTACGCCCAAGTTCGCCTCAATAAATGACTTTGGGCATTGCCCAGACTGGGGTCTATCGTCCTCTTAAATGAATTGAGCGCCTAAACAGTGATGACAAAAGGCACCAGTCAGTAGATAACTAAAACGAACCTGAGGGTGTACCAACCTAACCGATCAAAAAGGTGGTGAGGAGCCCCCTCAAATCTCAGTGCCCGCTTCATTAAGCCGCATCAACGGGAAAAGTATCCAGCCTAGATGAACTCACTCACGCCGATTTGAATCACAAAATAATGAACCTTGCGCCGGCACTAAACTGGTGAATCGTAATTTTGCCAGGATGCTAATCCGGCTACGTTCTTGACTTCATGAATGTCTATGTAAATCGAATACAAAAACTTCAGTCTTTTCGGACGTTAAATTTATTGTCATACTTCAACGGCACGACTCGACACGGCAAGGCGGGTGCTACATCGAGTGCGCTAAATGAAACCTGCCTCAAACACTTTAATATTGCTGAGGAGAAGCCAGCATGACTCGGAAAGCGTTATCAATCGGAGTTTTGAGTATCGGTATTGTTTGGACCCTATTTGTGGGCTGTAACGACGATTCGACAGGTGCACCGCCGGGTGCTATTTGTACGCCCGGGACCAATATTGAATGCATGTGTCCCAACGGCGAAACAAGCAAGCAGTGGTGCAATGCCTCAAGTGTCTACGAACCATGTGAATGTGCACCCGACATGCCGACGCCCGACCAAGGCGTTGACACCCCGGACGAAAGCGTACCCATGCCAACATGCACGGATGATGTTCAAAACGGAGATGAGACTGATGTGGACTGCGGTGGCCCTGAATGCGGACCATGCGACGACGGACAAGTCTGTGCAACAGATAGCGACTGTCAAAACATGCAATGTCTAGAAACCGTGTGCGTCGCGCCAACCTGCGATGATGGCATCAAAAACGGCGAAGAAACAGACGTCGATTGTGGTGCTGATGACTGTCCACAATGTGTTGACGGTCTAACCTGCGAAACCGGCGACGACTGCGTAAGCAATAGCTGCCAGGAGATATGTTTAGAGCCCACAAATACTGACGGCATTCAGAACGGCAATGAAACTGATGTCGACTGTGGTGGCGAAGGTAATCCACCATGCGCACCACGCGCCAACTGCGTCATCGGCAGCGACTGCGCGAGCGGCGTATGCATAGAAACCTGCCAGGCACCAACCGCTAACGATGATGTTCAAAACGGAGATGAAACCGACGTGGACTGCGGCGGTCCAACAGCCCCGGCATGTGAAGACGGGCAAGCGTGTTTAGTAGGTAGCGATTGCCGGAGTGCAGTGTGCGCCGCAGACAACATCTGTCGAGCTGCTGAATGCGCCGACGGTGTTCAGAATGGCGAGGAAATCGGAATTGACTGCGGAGGTAGTCTCTGCGCGGGTTGTCCCGAGGGCACAGCATGTGGTGCACCATCTGACTGCCTAAGCGGTGTGTGTACTGATGATCTTTGCCAAGCCCCCACAAGCACGGATGGCGTACAAAATGGAGACGAGACCGATGTCGATTGCGGCGGACCTGATGCACCACCGTGTGCTGATGGCCTCGCATGTACTCAGCCGAGCGATTGTGCGAGTGGTGTCTGCTACAATAATGTCTGCCAAGTCCCAACAGCGAATGACGGTGTTCAAAACAGTGATGAAACTGACGTGGACTGCGGTGGACAAACTGCAAATCCTTGCGCTGACGGTCAAGGCTGTGCACTTGCGAGCGACTGCGTGAGTGGCGTCTGCGCTCAGGACAATATTTGCCGAGCACCTGCTGCAAACGACGGTGTTCAGAATGGCGATGAGACCGACGTAGACTGCGGTGGCGCAAACGCTGCGCCATGCGCTGATGGACAAGCCTGCGCCCTTGCGACCGATTGCGTAAGCCAAGTATGTAGCAACAACATCTGCCAAGTACCAAACGCTAATGACGGGGTACAAAACGGTGATGAAACCGATATAGACTGCGGTGGCGCAAATGCCGCGCCATGTGCCGATGGTCAGGGATGTGCCTTAGCGAGTGACTGCGTAAGCCAAGTTTGCTCCAACAACATCTGCCAAGCGCCAACCGCAAACGACGGCGTTCAAAATGGAGATGAAACCGACGTTGACTGCGGTGGTCAAAATGCCGCGCCCTGTGCAGATGGACTTGCTTGCGTGGCGAGTACTGATTGCGTGAGTCAAGTCTGTACAAACAATATCTGCCAAGTTCCCACTGCCAACGATGGCGTACAAAACGGTGATGAGACCGACCTGGATTGCGGTGGTCA
>JBMYRY010000208.1:0-5445 GCA_049602795.1 Bradymonadia bacterium | reverse complement strand
GAGGTGGTCAAACCATTTCAAAAAAAATGGCATATCGCTGCTGAGCATACCTGGTATCAGATCAGCAAGCTGTATCCTCTTGAAATTCGCTCACGATATTTTGGGATTGGTAAAAAGCTTGGAAAAATGTTTGAGAACCACCCTTACAAGCCAAGGATTGCGTATCCATGTGTGGGGATGGTGGGCTATTACAGTCGATTGCCGCTTGTTGATACCTATGGCTTGGTCAATCGCCGGGTAGCGCACAAGGAGCTTCTAAAGCGAGGGCGACCCGGACACGAGAAGCGTGCAAGTTTGGAGGATGTAATTGCTGAGGGGGCGGTTTTGGCGCATGACCGATACGCAGCAAAATCCCTGAAGCAATATCTCGAGGTGAGAATGGCTGGAACCTCATTATATCTTCTTGAGAACCGTGAAAAGCTGCAGAGTAAACTTAAAGGCGTGAAAGGTGTTGTCTGGCCACGATCTGTATCTCGGCAAATGACGAAAGCTGTTCGTGAAAATGATCGCACGAAACTGCTCGAACTGAAGGCGCTAGGGGCGCGATTGATCGATGAATCCATGCGAAAGAGGCTCGAGAGTGCCCTAAATACGATTGATGATTTCGAAGTAAATTTCTCCGAGTGGGACATCGTTTCGGGAAAGCCTATTCGCAATGCTGCGAACATGGTCGGCCGAACGGGGCGGTATTCAGCCGAATTGCCGAGTAAAAAGTTGGTCTCCATGCGACGTACGGTGACGCTTGGTGAAGGAGAGGTCGTAAGAGGGGTGATTGCAGGAGGCGGCTCTGACGGGCAGCGCATTGAGTTGCGCGGCGAGGGCAATGTTGTAAGCGTACATGGATCGTCCGGGCGTCCATATTTCGAACCCTTTGTTCTGGACCCGAAGGCACCGGGTACCTATGAACTGCATGTACTCAGCGATGGAAAAGGGAGTGCTTTACAACTGGACGGTCTCTTCAAAGACACGAGGCGGAAAATCCCTTTGCTCAATTCAAATGCGGCTGCGTTCGACGTGGAACGTTGGCATCGAGGACTCAGAAGCATTGGACCTGACAGTCCGGTCATGCAGATGTATGCCGACCGGTTCATCGGCAGTCGATGGAGCTTTGATGACGGTAGATATCCCGAGGGGACTGAACTCAAAGGTAAGGCATTCGGAGACAAGCCGGTGCTGAAGGGCATTGCTCGACAATCTAAGCTCAGAGGAAAAGCATACGGTGGTATCGTCAATTCATTTCATGCCGGTGATAAGTCTGTTGGCAAGGTCTCTCTTCCACCCTTTACTGTGTCTGGTAACACGATACATGTGTCGGTTGCCGGGGGGGCGAAATGCCAAAAACTTTACATTGGGCTCGTCGTTGACGGAAAGACTTATGGTCGGGTGTGCGGAAGAAATGATGAGAAATTTCGGACTCGTCGTATTTCAACGAAACGGTTCATTGGCAAAACAGCTCAATTGGTCATCGTAGACAACTCTAAGGAGCGCTGGGGTCATATCATGGTGGATGAAATCATCATGCCGATTGCACCTGCCGACCCGAAGCCGAACCCCCGCTGATTTTACTCTGAAAGAGCAATGAATTGGAGCGTTGCCCCTGCGGGCAAGTCACTCCGAGTGAGTGCCAACAATTCATCATAGGTTGACTCAAAAACGAGGTCTACCAAGTGGGCGTCCACTTCACCAGCGCGTTCGGTCCACCACTCGCCAAAGCGTTTCGACAGGGCTTCTCGACTATCACTGCGATTTTGAGACCGCTCTAGAAATGCAGTTAGGTCTGCATTGGTCAGTCCGCTTCCTGTACCTAATTCGTGACACAAAAACTGAGTCCACAGCCAACAGATTGCGCCGACCTCCATTGGTCGGTTGTCCAACATGACGCCGACTTGAGCAATTCTTGTAGACCAAAGCCGAAGTAATTCAAGCTCTTCTAAAGTACTTGGATGCCGACCATCTCCTAAGTGTGGATGGCGCTGAGTCAGGCGTTCGGCCCACGTTTCAAGCAGAGGGAGATCAAGCGCACCCGTAGCACCAGCAGGGGTACGGAATCGATGCCGTTGTGTGGCCATTTGAGCCCGTCTGGAAGCGTCAATCGTTGCTTGATAACCAACGCGAAAAAGTTCTATCGCCCCATGCTTCTCCAGATGTTTTGCAAGTGCCTCGTCACTTGCATTCGCACCTAGCCTGACGAGTAGTCCTAGTTGAATTCCATTTCTAACTCGATGAAGTACTTGGTACTGACTGCCCGTGTCCCACAGTTCGATTCGATCTGCGGAAAGCGCCATGTTCGAGGCGAGTGCGGTTTCATAGTGAAAGGTTTGGAGTGCGGTGTCATCTAAGGTCGCAACCGCTCTTGCGAGTGGTGCATCACTTTTTCGCCAGCGCATCAGGGCCTTACTTTTCAGGCTTGCAGTAAAGCCGTCAACCGTCTTGGGTCTATTGTGTTGATACCCCTTGGGCAAGGGGGCGTAAATCTTGAGTGCTTCGTAATAATCTATGTAGCCGCGGTCAGCGAGTCTGCCCGATCGCCATCGATACGATTGCTCCTCCAAATTGCTCGTTAACGTCGCATTTAGATGTGCCAGAAGATTGAGGCAGTGGGCTGCATCAAACTTCATCAGAGTGTCGAGGAAAATTCTGATGGGCAAGCTTAGGTCTTGCTCCGTTTTGAAGACCAGGCATGTTTGACGGTCTGGTGTAAATACATGCATTTCACTCGGTGGTTCAAAGTCATCGGGATCTTCAACCATGAAAGCGTCCACATGGTGTCTCACGAGATAGGTCAACAAAGCATCGTCAAGGTCTAATAAACGTCGAGTTAAGACCTCAGGGCCTGCGCGCATGAGACCTTGTAACCAGGGTTGAATGCGCTCGGGGAGTATACGGTCTCTTTGCCACCCGTCGACATCGACAAGACCTTGAACCTGAGTGCCCGTGGCGAGAGCAAGCACGGATTCGCTGTCTTCAACACCGACCATCTGAAGACAGACATAGAGGTCGTCTACCGAGAGTTGTGGAATTAACTCTTTGGAGCGCGGGTCATCCGTCAATATAGACAGCATTTGACGACCATCCTTCGCCTTTTCAATCTTAGCTTTGAAATCGTCTAGTTGTAATGCAGTGTCTTGTTGAGTCATGCGCTGGCATCCGGCAGAGCATTGTGACGGACAACGGCGGCAAGAAGGGTTTCAGGTGAACGCTTGAGAAGCGCCTTCATCTCCGATGCATCAGAGAGATCTGCTCCCATGTCCCTATAGTGGTTTTGTACATCAGCAAACACGTGTTTACGGGCTCGAAATACGAGTTTCGACCAACCACTGAGCAAGTGCCACCGATCCTCGAATTGAACAATTCGCCCAAATAGCCCTTCCATGGGTTCGAGAACTTGACTCAAAGCATCGTCAAAAATCTGAACGGTGGTACCGCTCAATTTGTCAGAGAGTTCAATAAATTGCCCTCGTCTGCATTTCGAGACTTCGAAGCATGAAAGATACGAACTTGAGAGGCAGGTTGCGAAAGGCTCCGCTTTCTCCGGTGCTTGAACTTCGTTTTGGCGGATCAGTTCGCTCATCGAGTCGGTATGTTGTCCGGCATCGAGTAGGGCGTGATGTACCAAAAATGAGTTCAGTTGCTCTGACGTGATCGTATCATCCCATCGTTGTTTGATTAGATCGAGTTTACCATCGACCATTTCAGAAAGACCTGATTCGATAGTTTTCCAGTGAAAGTCGACCCATTGCCCTGGAGTGCTGAGGGAACGGAGTGTTCTTGCTTTCCCTTGGTCTTCATTGAGATGACATTTCTTATATTTCTTACCACTGCCACAGTGGCAGGGGTCATTCCGACCGATCATGGAATCTCTCCTTGGGCGTGTTAGAATTGGTATGAAGCTTCGAGATTGACCACTCCAGCTTCGCCGATGAGTCCAGCTTCAATGGAACAGATCCATTCTTTGAGTAAATGGACGCCGAATCCGCCGAGAGCGACGAGGTGAAACTGTAGGTTATCATTCAATGCGTCAGCATCGATGTTCAGCATCGATGCGCCGACAGTGATGCGTAATTCTGTTGGCGATTGGGGACCGATTAGATTGCGTTCATGGGCGGCAGATACTGTACCTCTTAACTCGGTGAGCATAACAGGGGACGCCTGAGTGATGGCGAACCACATATCTGAGGTGATGCGCGCAATTTCTTTGGTCTGCGATTGCTGAAGCCATAGATACCTCGCAGGTACGCCAATCGTCATGCCTGTGATATCGCCTGCTAAAAAGCCAAGAGCGAGCCCAGCGTCTAAACGGTCAGACATGCCGAGGCGCCCAACAGTTAATAGCCGAGGCGCGTCCACATTCAACTGCAAGTTGCCAGCGACGTCGATGTGGTAGTGGGGCGTTGGTTTGAGTCCTGCAATTGGGGCTGCAGAGACAAGACTTGGTAAACAGATCAACAGTAGACACAGACGCATCAAATTCATCCCTTGAATTCCTGTAAGTATCTTTATCAAGGGCCCACCTGAACTACAAGGAGTTGGGCACTGAACTACGCTACCTCTTCGGGGTAGAAACGGATGGACGTTCTGCCCGATTCTTCGCGGAGACGGCACCGCTCGAAAAATTGATTCATCGTCATACCGAGACGACCGCGGTTATTGTACCAATAGTTGAGCGCTCTACGTTTTGCGAGCCTCGCGTTGCTTCCTGAGAAAATAAAATGATTCACTGCAATACCCCTTTGACGCTAGCCAATTGGGCGAACGATGCAATTCCTCGGTCAGGCGACCGAGGTCGTCTAACCCTTAGAACTGCACGACGGAAGAAACAATCTCCCTATGTCGCCATTGTCCATGAAGGATTCCATTTGGGCCAAGCCCGGTAATTATACGTGCGCTTCTTCTACAGCTATGTGCTTGTATTGTCAATGAGAAAAGCTTGTGGATCGTCAGGTGGGGGGCATTCTATCAGGTCGATGATGGGCACCTATGAGCGCGTCTATGGATTTATTGATGGGAGTCCGTATTTAAGGTTGCAACTCGGGTGTTCATGTTCAGTGGTATCATTTAAACTTACTTGGAGCCAAAGTTGGTCCCGAGATTTTGTGCGTACAAGTTGTTTCAGCGTCTTGATAGCTGAGGCGCAATCGGTCTCGACGACCTTCGCGGGCGGTCGTGTGAGTGTACGAACTGGCCGGTGACCCATCTGCTTGCGAAAGTGATTCAAATCCTCTAGGAAAGCCTTTTCAAACGCATGTGCGGTACTGTTTCGAGGTAAGTGAAACAGGACGATCAAAAAGCCTATTGCAGGCTTCATTGGGATAATCGAAATGTGAGTCATGGCTGGTGCGCGTATCAATCTGACCAATGAAGGCACGGTGGTTGCGAGTCCTTCGAATTCACTGGCTGTGGAAGCATAAATCCGCAACGCCTCATATCTTGGTAGTGCCCATCCGC
>JBMYRY010000207.1:0-5456 GCA_049602795.1 Bradymonadia bacterium | reverse complement strand
TGAATCTACATTACGGTATTCAAGCCCAACTCTACACCCTGGCCCTCGAAAAGCTCCTTCGGATCGCCAATCAAACCGAATACGAAAGCAAGATGGGGGGATTAATATATGTTTACCTCCGGGGCATCATGCCAACTGCGGTACCAACCGAACACGGCTTCTTCTTTAGTAAACCAAGCTATGCCGAGACACGAACGTTTGAAGCAGAGTGGTCACAACGTGGCTTATTCGATCCTCCGATGATGGCACATCTCCTAACAGCGAACGGTAGACAGTCATGACGACAAGTGCAGTTTGGAAGCTCATCGACGGTCGTTTATCTCAACTCTTCAAACAGCGGAGCTTACCGGCGTCTACGTTTGAAACCGCTGGCGTACTCATAAAGTTTAGCCTTCCAGACATGAGCGATGAGACTCGTTTACTCGTACAGCTTTCCGTGTGTTTGTGCCTCATTGATGTGGCCGACGGTCATACGGCGACCGACTTTCAAGCAGATGTTTTGAATCAAAGGCTCCACGAACTCATCAACGGCGAGGGTGCTCTACTTGACACCAATCAACTGAAAACGATGACCGTCTCCATGAGCGAGGCATCCGCTCATCTCAAGGCCTTGTCGATTAACGACCGTCCAATGTTCACGACCCATTCAACTTCTCAAGTGCAATTGATGCGAATTTCGGCATTAGAAAGCCAACTTGAGAAGAAAGTCCGACAGTTAGCGTCGGAAGAAAGTACCATTGACACGAGTGCACTAAATATTTCGAGTCATTTGACAGCAGAACAAGCAAACGCCGTTCGAGCAAGTATTCAGCATCGAATTTCAGTCATCACGGGCGGTCCGGGGACTGGTAAAACATCCATCATTGTCGAGTTGCTGAGATGTGTTGTGCAATTGGGCATCGACCCCAAACGTATCGCACTTGCTGCGCCAACCGGCAAGGCAGCATACCGAATGGGAGAATCAATACACGCTGCGTTGGAACAACGCGGAGATTCAATAAGCACCATCCTTAAACAGAACCTTGTTCCCCCGAGTACATTGCACCGCCTTTTGGACTACCGTCCATGGACAGGACAGTTCAATCGACATGAGCAAGCGCCGATTAAGGCAGATCTGGTGATCATTGATGAAATGTCTATGGTAGATGCCGAGTTGTCCGCCCATATACTCGGTGCATTGCCCGACCAAAGTCGGCTCGTGATGCTCGGAGATCCTGGGCAGTTGCCCTCCGTTGGTGCCGGTGCATTTCTACGAGACCTCGTCGACACTCAAGTAGCGCACGTATCGACGCTCACTAAGAGCTTCAGGATGAATAAGAATGATCCGGCAGGTAGTCGGGTATACGAAACGTCACGTTGGGTTTTAGACGGCAGTAGACGCCTCCTTGAACTCCCGGAACTGCAAATCACGTGGCAGGATTGGCTTCTCGAGCCTCCTTTAGGGGTTAACTGTGCTCGCGATATAACATCGAACTACGGTCCATTCATCGGCGCATGGCACGAGCGATTCTATAGACGGGGTCCTTGGCAACAGTTGATGTCTTCACAGCTTAGCGACGATGATGAAAAAACTACCGAGAAGCTAACCGAAATTTTCGCCCACTTCTCACGTGCACGAATCCTCTGCCCAACTCGCGTGGGTCCTCAAGGTACCTTGGCATTGAATGCCAACTTCGTGTCGAAGATTCGAGCAGACTTTAGTCTGGAAGGACCATCAGGCTTCGGGCTCGGTGACCTCGTAATGTGTACGCGTAACGACTACAAACTTGAGTTGTTTAACGGAGATCAGGGTGTAGTCCTTTCAAAAAAAGAGGGCGAACAATCAACACTTTGGGTCGCATTTGAAGGCGGCGAAACCCCCAGAATTTATCCTCTTGCTCTCATCTCACACAATCTAGAGCACGCCTTTGCGATCACAATACATAAGTCGCAAGGCTCCGAGTTTGAGACGGTTGCTCTCTCATTGCCAGATACTTCAGCGATTCCAATTTCACGCGCTTTGGTTTACACCGCCATCACCCGTGCAAAACGAGAAGTATTGATCCTAGGCAAACAAACCGCACTCTATGACGCGTCAAAGTACGTAGAAATACGTAAGACGGGGCTGAATACGCGTTTAGCCCGACCAACACACATGAACGAAGAAAGTTGAAAGATATCGAGCATGGTCAGCCCAAATGAAAGTAGTCGTGAACGACAAAAGCGGTTGTGCAGTATGTTTCTCGATCATTGGGTCGAACATCAATCAACCGCCGTAAAGAGTGTACTCGTCATCGGTGCAGGATTACGGGACATCGCAACCCACATTAAAGAGTCCAATGTGGATATGTGCTGGTGGAGTTGGTTACCCGAACCCGATCATCTCCACGTTCCATTCCCCCCCGAAACCACCTTTGACTCGGTCATCATTCGTATGCCACCGGAAAAAGAAAGGTTAAAACTGTGCCTCGAGGTTGCTGCATCTCGCATGAAACCCCAGGCCCAACTTTGGCTATTTGGCTCAAACGATGAGGGCGTTAAGTCAACCCCTTCTCTCGGTAAGCCGTTCTTTCACAAAGGTGTAACTGTCGCAACGCGACGCCATGCCCGTATCGTGGTTTTTGAGCGCGCGGATGCCGGTACCCCTAGACACCTCCTCACTGAGTATAGAGGCAGTACCAAAATTGAGACGAATGGATACGCTTATGATTGGGCTCATTTTCCCGGTACGTTCGCTAAAGGAAAGCTAGACGCGGGTTCCCAACTACTCGTAGAGGCGCTATCTCCGTCTAATACGCCCCGATCAATTCTAGATTACGGTTGCGGGACGGGCGTCTTGCTTGGCTTCACTCGCCTCGGCGATTTACGAGAGGTCCATGCACTAGATCGTGACTACCTTGCGCTCGAAGCGACGAAACACAATCTCCCGAACGCTGTCCTCCACTGGTGTGACCATCTCTCGTTCGACTCAAAAGCTTTTGATCTAATTGTGAGTAATCCACCCATTCATGATGGCAAAGTAGAAAATCACGGTATTGTTGAAAACCTAGTCCGACAAGCACGCACCCATCTTGCCAAACATGGAGAGTTGTGGATGGTAGTCCAACATCGAGTGCCAGTTGAGCGAATGCTCAAAGCTCATTTCCACCAGTATCAAATCGTTAAGCAAAATGGTGTGTTCAAAGTCTGGCAGGCATTTCGAGACTGAGGAGATCCACATGGTGTCCAAAACAAAGTTGATACGACTTGATCGGTTCCTAAGCAACTGTGGTCACGGCAGTCGTAGTCAAGTGACCACACTTATCAAGAGGGGCTACGTAACCATCGACGGATTCGTCAGCCGATCTGGCTCAACCCGAATTTCATCGACATCAACCATTTGCATCGATGGAATAGAAGTAACAGAATCCCCGCCTGTGATGCTCTGGCACAAACCCGTGGGTATACAATGTACACAGGGGGACCCCCTCGGTCGCCCTTCGCTACTCGAAGTAATTCCCCCCGATATACTCACTCGCTTCCATCCTGTTGGTCGACTCGATGCTGATACCAGTGGTCTACTTCTTTTCTCGCGGATAGGCGCCCTAACTCAGCGACTACTCCATCCCAAACATCAACTATCGAGGCGATATATTGCGACCTGTGAAAACGCCTTCTCCAATGAACATGTCTCGGCGCTCACAACTGGCGTCAGCACGAGTCTCGGCACTTTCTCAGCTAAAGTTGCTTCGTTTGACAATAACCGCATCGAGCTATCGGTCACAGAAGGTAAGTATCGAATGGTGAGACGTATGCTTGCAAACGTCGGTCAGCCTGTCTTAACTCTGCAACGAATTGAATACGGCCCCTTCGCTTTAGCCAACTTACCACTCGAAGAATTCAGGTCTCCGACAAACGATGAATTTGAGGCGGCAATCGCTCTGGGTCTGCCTGGATTTGACCAACCTATGGGGTCCGCCTAAAGCGTGAATGGAACCCGAACTTGATTCACGGGGGTCTTCGTCTTTGGAAAAACAATGCTCTTGAACGTTGAGATAAGACACTTCTTTGTTGCCTGTTTCAATCGGCCCCGGTCAAATAATTGAACTTTGCGAACGGTACCTGAGCCGAGAATTTCCATCGATACTGTGAGTTTAGTTCCGGTTGCTTGCCCGCAGCGGGTAAACGCTGACTTCTCTTTCTTCATTACCCCTTCAATTGCAGCTCGATTAAGACGGGACAAAACAGACTTAGTCTTTTTGCGGACCCATTTCCGCTTATACGACTTTTTAGGTTTCACGGTCGTCGTTGTCACAGGCGGTTTCGAGACCACTTTAGCTGGCTCCGCCTTCAAGGCGGGCTGGGCCGACTTAACCTCCATTGGACTCGACTTCGTATCTTTTCGTGCCTCTTCCCCAGATTTCTCTTGCCGTCCTTCGGTATTCTCTGGCTTCGGAACGGGCATCTTGACCGGCTTTTCTATCGCTGCGGTCGTTTTCTCAGGGCTGCCCATCGACGCATTGTCCACATACCTTAATGACCGAAGCTGATCACCACTGTGGGTCTGTTCTTTTTGCACCTTCTGCTTTTGAAACCAAACCGCAGCGGAACCGGCACCCCCCACAATCAACGTCACCAAAAGGGCAATCTTGATAACTTTGCCGTTAGAAGATGACGTGACCTGGAATGGTTCAGAAGGACTCACCGCACTCGAAGGGCGCTTGTTAATCGTTGGGTTCGAGACACTTTCAGAGTTCACTCCTGAGTTGTCCTTAGATGGCTTAACCGGAGGAAGAAGTGCTGATTCTTGAGCGCGTATTTCCGCTCGCTTAACGGGTGCCGCTGGCGTACTCGCCGCTGGATTGGACCGAGTTGGGTTCGAAACCGCTTTGGGTAGTTCAGGTGGGCTCGTGCTCGCTCGCTGTTTTCCAATAGAATTGGGTGCCTGAATCTCAGGCGTTTGACTCACTGCCGTTATCTGCCGTCTCTGTTCTGAACAACTTTCTTTGTTCGGTGAAGCAATCAACATGGATGGTTTGTCATCATCTAGGTCGAGTTCTTCTAATTTAACCGACCTCGTTGAAGGCATCTCACTCTCTTCGCTCAACAATTCGTCCAACGATACTTCAACGACACTCCCATGATCTGCTTCTCGGTCAACCACAGCACTCGGAAAACTATCTACTTGGGTTTCTGGCGGTACAAACGATGGTGCTGCAGATTCTGAGGTAGCAGGGTCAGGTACATCATCTAGGAGAGACCTCAGTTCGTCCATCATCTCGGGACTCATGTCTGAAGACATGAGGGTCTTATCGTCATCTTGCTCAATATCGAAGACAAGGTCTTCAGTGGGTTGACCTTCCACATCAACGGCGGACCATGTTTCCTCATCTGTTCGACGAACTTCTACCGCATCTGACGTACCAAGCTGTTGAACGAACTCGTCTAGCTCGGTTTTCTCAAATGGTCCGAATATTTCGCCGCCAAAGCGCACATAC
>JBMYRY010000206.1:0-5471 GCA_049602795.1 Bradymonadia bacterium | reverse complement strand
CATCTGGACCACGTAAAAACTCAGGCGCCATACGCCATATTAGCGATGATTGTCGCCTGCACATCAGGCTACATCTACATTAGCTTCTTGGGGAGTTCCTGGGTGACTTATCCGCTTGGCGCGGGACTTCTCGTGGCAGCAATTTACCTGTTGGGGCGACCCCCGGAAACGCTCGAGCGAAAATCACGGGTCAGCTAATGTTTCAAAGTCTTTAAACGTTGAAATGCCTAGGGGGCGCACTAAAGGAAAAACCTTAATGAGCATTTCACGATATTCCTCAGCGGGGTCTGACTGAGCAACCACTGCCCCCCCGGCACCAATAGCCATGCAATCCGCCAGAATCGTCGCTGTTCGAATCACGATGTTCCAAGTGGTCTGTCCGCATGCAGAAAAATACCCAATACTTCCAGAATATAGACCTCGCTCTCGTCCTTCAATCTCTGACAAGAGTTGAACGGAACGTCTTTTCGGTGCACCGGTCATGGATCCACCAGGAAAGGCATCTCTCACCACATCAATTGGTGACCGATCTGTTCGTAGTGTACCGTGTATCGTGCTGACCATTTGATGAACAGTTGCATACGACTCAATCGCTCGATTGAAAGGCACGTGAACTGAACCAAGGTGAGCATTTGCGCCAATGTCATGCCGCAACAAATCCGTGATCATTAGATTTTCGGCACAATCCTTCTCACTCCGGCTGAGAGCGTGCTTGACAGCCTCATCCGCAGCCGCATCAGCGAGCCTAGCCCGAGTGCCCTTGATGGGTTTAGCCTCAATTAATCCCTGAGCATCTACGCTCAGAAACTTCTCGGGCGACGAACACGCAATAATCTGCGATGGCAATGACAAATAGGCGGCAAAAGGAGCAGGGTTTGTCGTTCTGAGTGCAACATAGTAGGACCATGGGCAAGCGGGTGGTCTAAGTTTGACTTCAGTCGTAAGGCACAACTCATACGATTCCCCCTTATCCAACTGCAGCTTACAATGTTCCACTTGGGACATGTATTTTGCTCGCTCAACAATACGGAGATCGTGATGATCGCGCTCAACGACTTGAGGTACGGAGAGTCCATTGACTTGGCTTAACGCCTCACGCATGCCCTTAAACCAGTCTATAAACCAGTCGTCCCCCCCCATTTTCACCAGCGCAATCAGAGAGACGTGGTTTGCTTGGTGATCAAAAATGATACATCGATCAACGTAATACATCAGGCTTCGGCTATCTTGAGTAAGTGTCTTTCCAGGCCACCTTGCTTCATAGCTGAGCGCACCGATCAGGCCACCTTTAAACGCGAGATCCATATCGCTTGGCTCTAATCTAATTTCACTCATGAATGTTTGAATGTGCTCGAACAAATCAGTCTCAATAAGCTGACTCGTTTCACCTCTCGAGATCTCAAGAACATTGGTATGAGGATTATGTGTCCATCGTTCTCCTTCGGAACCATGGAGATATAAGAGACTCATTTGACGCCCCGTGGCTTCAGCGACAGCACTATCGAGCCAAATTAATTCGGAATAATGTTCGCGAAAATGGTCAACGACCATCACGGGATCAATCCAATCAACTGACTCAACGTGCAGTCGATGTGTATAGACGTCATGCGCCGTCGTTCGAATGCGTTGGCAATACTCAATCGGTCGTGTTGAATGGGTAGGCTGCCAGCCTGCTCGGTACATGAAGTTTCGAATCAAACGCTGCCCGTGTTCCGTCTCCAACGATTCAGGATGAAACTGAACCCCAACATGCAAGTGATCTCTATGGCTTAATGCCATCAGCACACCATCGTCGGCATAGGCAATCGGCTCAATCGAATCAGGTAGCTCACAAACGTGCCAAGAGTGATATCGTACAACTTCAAATGTGTCCGGAAAGCCTTCAAAAAGCCAATGCTCTCCCCCATGTACGGTACTTAACCGACCATGCCTGATTTCCGGTGCATGGCTCACGGACGCACCAGCATCGAAACCAATCAACTGATGACCTAGGCACACGCCAAGAATGGGCATGTCCTTCCATCCCAGAACCTGTGCACAAATGCCAACGTCGGTAGATACCGAGGGATGACCCGGTCCAGGCGAAATCACCACCGCATCAATCGTGTCTCTGTCGATCAGTGCTAGGTCATGATCATTCTGAATAATGACAGCCTCAACACCAATTGCTCGGTAGATCAAGTGCCAAAGATTATTTGTGAATGAGTCAAAGTTATCGATGATTAAGACGTTAATTGAACTCTCTCCTCACGCATCAGCGCCCACCGTTTGCGCCCGTCAACTCGAAGAATAGACGACTTCATTAAAAACGTCATCTGAAGTCCCCGCCCATCATCACGCCTATAGTTTCCTAAGCGGATTGTATCGCGACCTACGACCGCGGGTCTCAAGGTTCCCAGCGCACTCAACCAACCGGCATCGGGTAACATTAAAACAAGTCAACACGTGCATCGATGCCCGATGACCCGACCACGACAGCTTCCATCGCTCTCTGTAATTGATGGAACTCCGTAACCAAGGTACAGCCACAATCGAGTGCACGACGAATCCATTTCTCAGAATCAGCCGAAGAACGGTCGACAAAGACAACATTAGACGCTGTTAACAAGCCTCCTTCTCGCTCAGGTGCCAACATCGCGTCAACCACTTTGAAATCGCTGTTCTCATGCTTGGGAAATGCCTCAACCATCGTCGTCAAACGAGCTTGATATAGTGCGCCTTCTCTTGGCGGGCAACGCACCAAAACAGTCCAGCCTTCCAGTGAGGGGCACTCATCCAACCACCTCTCCATGCCCTGGAGGTCGTCCCATTGTGGATACGTCAAAAGAAGATTTGGGGCAGTGTTGAGCACAGTCACCGGTGATGCATCTGGTTGATATCCCGACTCAGCCGCCTGGGGAACAAACAAGGATCCCTGATCAACCAATCGTTTAGGTGCCACCGAGCGAAGTTGACTTAAAAGTGTGGTGTTGGGGTCACTTTGGAACTCCAAAGACCACTCCTTAAACACCGTAATCTCAAATTCGGTCTCCAGCACTCGGGCGAGAAAGTCACTCACCGCATCGTTTAAAGATGCATCCAACACAAAACCACCAATTCGATGCACCAACGCCTTTCTCACCGCAAAGCACCGCAGATCAAAACAACCCGCTTCATCACTCGGGAAAACCAGCAGTCCGGCATTTGGATGCTGCGAGAGAGTCCACAGCATCTGACCCAGCCAATGGTCCGATACTCTCACAGATTCATCGAGACAAATCATCACCTCATCAGTGAGCCGACAGAAGGTTTGATTCAGAAGCTTCGGGTCAACGACGGGTCTCGCATTCGTAATGGCTGACAACTCTCCCGTCTCATCTCGAAAACGACGTAATGCCGACAAAAGAGGCTCGCTAAACCGCGGTCCCACGACAATTGGTTTGTAGGGTGCAAAAGTATGCTGATGTACTGCCCTAACCGAAGTCATCGCGGTGTTTACGTCTTCAGAAACAAATTGAGCAACGACTACCCGACCTGCCTCACCATGATTTAGTTTCGAAGCGGAGAGACACGTATTCTGTTGCGCCCGGCTGCGTCGGTCGAAGAGCACCTTGCGCTGGTATGTCCTGAAGAAGCGCGGCAGCGTATGAACAGGGACATCCGGCACCACGCCTGAAATGAGCATCACTGCTCCCGCATGCATATACGGTTCTTTTGCGGTGACGGCTGCCGCGGACACATAAAGCCTAAACGTGTCAACACACGCCACATCCTCGGTGAGCTTCCAAAATGCCAAGTCCACAGCATTATGCCTAGCGAAGGCGAAGCGATGCATGACTTGAGCAACGCCTCCCAACACGTGACCCGTGCTCGTAACTGGCTTAAAGCTCAACAATTCATCTGAATGTCCGGACGTTGCTTCATGAACGCCAAGTAATTGAACGCCAGCCCCTTCATCAGTACTATGCGCCAAAATCGATGAAACCCAGTTGGGATAGGGCACCATGGAACCGTCTGCAAACACACACCAATCTCCGGTACTCGCATCAAGCAAGCGTTCCAATTGAGATCGAAAGTCTCCTGAGCGATTGCAGGCTTTCACAAAAGGATAACCACCATCATCGTCATAAAACCCTAGGATCTCAACGCGTGCCTGGTCTTTTGGCGAAATCCATTTCGCAACCGCATCGGGAGTCTGACCGATAAGGTCGATGATACTCAAACGTCGTCCCTCAGAATGATGAACATCCGTTGCAGATTCAGTATGCTTTACAAATTGCTCACTGATACGACGTTTCATCGCGGCTAAATCAATTTTACCCCGGGCAAGACTCACCTGCGACACGAGAGGCTCAAGCGCGGCGCTACACTCGTCGTCATGGACGTTGAGTCGAGCACCATAGGCATACGCGAGCGACGCTTCCTTCAACGCGCCGTTCAAATGCTTGATATGACCAAACACCCTAACGAGGTCGTATGTCCACCCCCACTCATTGTAAGCGGTCTGGAGGTTCGAGATGATCGATTCACCACGGTCTACTGCCAAGCTGTCATACGTCCGTGCTTGAAACGGCTTCAAAAGTGCTACTTTTCTGCTCAACTCGCTGAACAAGTCGGTTAACTGGGGCAGCACAGCACGAGCGTCAGAAATCAATCTCTCCGCTTCACTAAGACCACCTTGTATACACAGAGCTGTGACGGCTTCATTCAGTACCAAAGGTTCATAGACCCAGTTTTCAATGTCCTCACAAAACTTTAGCGCATTGATCCCATCCCGATACTGATTCAAAGCTTGGGCAATCCGAAGATTCAATTGTGCATCCGCTAAGGTCGCGTATCGCCAGTCTAAGTCGGGTGCCAAAGCTTGACCGCTATGCCTCGCACGATGCGCCCTGATGATCTTGCTTTCAAAGGTCGTGTCGACAAAGTCTCCAAATGACGCACTATCTTCATGATGCCGATAAAAGTAAATCGGCTGATCTACCTTATGAATTTTCAATCGATGGGCCAATCGAGTCCATAACTCATAGTCCTGAGCCCTCAAGAACTCGGTATCATAAACGTGGTCCAATGACTTAATAATCTCCAACCGCGTTGCCGTACCGGGATCGGGCAACATGGAACCGAGCAACTTGGCACCTAAGAAGCCGGCGGGATTCGATGACCAGTCTGTGGGCTCATAGACAGAATCAATGTGGTCAATATTGTCACTAAATACCGCAAGGTTCCCGTACAGGAGATCAATCGATGGATCTTTCCTCAACTCTGTATCGTAAAGAGCCAATATCCCGGGAGCGAGTTGGTCATCGTCAGCCATCCACAGAATGTATTCTCCTGTTGATTCAGCCACAGCGCGATTTCGTGTGACCGGACGCCCCTCATTTAATGGTTTTTGAACAAATTTAATTCGAGGATCATTAAACGACCGAACCACATTCGCAGTTTGATCGGTAGAACCATCGTCCACCACCAAAACTTCATCGGGAACGAGT
>JBMYRY010000205.1:0-5472 GCA_049602795.1 Bradymonadia bacterium | reverse complement strand
ATCGCAGCCTGCTGATTGCGTGCAGGTCCCGGTGAGGTTTTCATATTGATTGAAAAAGCCAACAATTTCGCCATGAAACCGTTTGGCGTGCCAGCGCAGGCCTGCTTCATAATTTAAGCTGGTCTCGGATCGAGTGCTTGCTGGTTGTCCTGGAGCCACGGGGCTGAATCCGCGATGGACGCCCGCGAGAACACCCACGGTGTCTGAGAGTCCGCCCCAAATCCCTACACCAGGCAACCAGATCGTCTCATCGTTGGTTTTGGCGCCCCCGTTTTGTCGATCTTCCAGCGACATCGAATAGCTTTCTAAGCGTACGCCCGGTGTAATGATGAAGCGTTCGTTCCAACTAAACTCGTTAAAGAGATAGCCACTAAACGCGAGCGCCTTACCCGTATTCTGTCGCACTAATTTGTCATCTGTTGCCCGCACGGTGGTGCTTTCAATCATGTCGTACTCAGCTTCCGAATGGTTCCGCTGAATTTCATCATAATGTGCGCGGAGCCCAATCTCGGCGGTATGTCGGAATGTGTCAAGGCGGTGGGTAAGTTCAAATTTTGATTGAATGCCCTGTGAAATGTAGTCACGGTCATTGGTGCCGATGACCAATCGTTCAGAGGGGTCTTGTGACCATTCCGATACGCCCTTTAGAATATTGATGAAAGGTTGATATCGCACATTGTTCGGGTCGAGTAGGGCTTCGTATAAATCCACGCCCGACCGATTAGTCAACCCACTCAGTTTTCTCCATGCTCGAGTAAAATCGTGTCGATAACCGGTGATGTTCCATTCTATGTCCTCTCCGATGAGCCCCGTATAATGTAACTTCGCTTGGGTGCGTGCCCACTCCATATTGCCCAGTTGACTGGCAGCGTACCGTCGATAGGGAGTGGCGTTGAAGTCGTCGTCTGTCAACCCCAAATAGGTCTCGTTGGATTGCTCCTGAGCGAATCCAAGTTTAAGTTCGAGTCGATGAAAGACGCCGCTATCTGTTTGACTTTGAACGTGTCCCTTAAACATCCAATCGTCTTTCTGAAAACCGGTTTCTTGTCCGGTGTCTAGGTCTTTGAAGCCATTGCTATCGATGCGAGCGCCTTCGATGATATAGCCAAACCCTCTAGCCCCTTGTCCAAAATATGCATGGACTTTTTGGGCGCCAAAACTGCCCATGGCAAGGTCGACTTCTCCTCGATGTCCGCGTGGTATGGATGCTCGGGTAGTGAAGTTGAGCGCGCCACCAATGGTATTTGGACCGTATTTGATGGCGGACGGTCCCTTGAACACCTCCATGCCGCTCAGTCGAGTAGTGAGTGGAAAGTAATAGGCTGCTGGTGCTGCGTAGGGCGCCGGTGCCATGAGCACACCATCTTCCATGAGGCTGACTTTTGCGCTTCGGTCCGAGCTTGCGCCCCGTAATCCGATATTGGGTCTCAGTCCAAAACCATCTTCATCTCGGATGTATACACCGGGTACTTGCTTGAGTACGCGGTGGACATCGTCGTGTTCCTGAGTTTCGAGTAATTTTTTAGATACTTTAAAGGCGCTGCCAGACGCACGCTGAAGCTTTTCCTGGTTGCCAATGATCGTGATCACATCGAGGGTCTTGATGGGGGTTGCTTCTGGCGGGGGCTCGCTTGCTTTACTCGGCTGCTCCGCCTCAGGTTTACTCGTTTTCGTTGACGGTGTCTCAGATGCATCCGTGGCTTTCACATCAGCGTTTCGAGTGCTTTCCATTGTGTTGGGAAGCGGTGCTGGCACCATCGATTCGGCTTCGCCATCGAAGATTTCGTCCTCATCCTCATCGTCCTCATCTTCATCTGTCTTGGTCTGTTCTTCCTTTGAGGTCTGTTGATTGCCTTCTGATTCCGATGGTCGCTCTTGTTTGTCTTTATTGCCTTCATTCACTCCTGGCGAACTCTTCTGTTCAGACGCGAGGCTGATCCCAGTTAGAAGGAGCAAGAGCGAAAGGATGGTCCAAAACGATGATAATGGTCTGGTGAAGCGGGTTTGATTCATCTCTATTCCTGAGTCCTCGCGACTGAATGACCCCATGGACTGAGGGGGGCATCAGTAGGTGCTGGCAATAACCAGCCATCATTGTTGAATGAAGTGCTTGTAAGGTCAACATTCGGATCGATCATGAGCGCTGGTGCTCTGCCGTTGAGTGAAACCAGAGCGCGAACGGTCACCGCAGCCGCAGGGCCATGTCTACGTTCAAAGTCCATCTTAACGTAGAAGGCGAGTTGTCGGATCAGATCTGGTTGACCAGACATTTCGCTCATCTGCCTCGGTTCAAGATATTTCGAAGGATTGATTTCGAAAATCCGTCCATCGCTCTTTCGTTTCACTTGGTAGGTAATACTCCCCATTTTTTCTCTGACCATCACTCGCCAGGAATAGCGCATGCCCTGCTCTGACCAAAGGACATCATGTTCCATCCACAGATGACGAAAAGGAAACACGAGGTGGAATGCACACCAGCAGCCGATGAGTACCACCTTAAACTGAGACGTACGCGGATGTTGAGTCGGCGATGGAGAAGCGGTTTCTATCCTCCATCGTCCTAAGAATTGCCGAGGGTAGGTTGGCTCAAAGAAGATTGTTGTAAGGACAATCATGATGAGGGGAAACATGCCAATATCGAAGAGCAAAAATGTCATCCCGTGAAAGCCGAGTACGGCAAAATATGCGAGTTTTCTCGTTGGTCGATAAAGCAAAAACAGCACAATGCTCGCATCGTATACCAGCCCGCCCCAGCTCATCGTATAAGCGGCATACGGACTTGCCAGGAGCGGACCAAGTACTGGTAGATCTTGTCTTGCCGAGAGCCAAATCGAAAGTGGCTGGGCATGGAAGAGCCAGTCGCTGCCGAGCTTGGCGATGGCCGCGTAGATGTAGACAATGCCTACTTGAAATCTGAGTAAGTATAAGCCCCATATTGGATAGGTTTGCCGAGCTTTGTGTCGATATCTCATCGCATCAATGGACCACTGTCCATTGGCGGGCAGACAAAGCAGTACAGTGCCAACGCAGAGTACGAGGTAATAGTGATTTAAGTAATTTGATGCATCTAGGAGTTGGATGCCCAAAAAGCTACAGAGAAAGATGGTCATGGACGTGCGGTAATACCATCCTAATGCCACCATCAACGACGACAGCAGTGCAATTGAAAAGTGGATGTAAAGACCGGTGGGAGACCAAACGGGGACCCATTCGAATCCTGGATATTTGAAGAAGTAGTTGGGACGAACAAATAGTTCTTCTATCCAACCGGAGCTCACGAAGCGAAGGGTACCAAGGCTCATGGTCACCCCAAAGAGGATCCGGAGGCATGCCAGTGAGTCGAGGCTGACCGACGTGTCCCAACGCGACCACCAATGGGTGGGCGTGTTGTGGCTAGAATTAGTCATTATCGCCGGCGCCCTCTTGAGGGACGCTGAGATTGAGCACGGTCACAAACTGCGTCTTGAGGTCATCGGTGATGTCGCGCACAGCAACATGAGCGTTTCTTACAACCTCTGGATTGCTGTTCAATTGCTCTTCTACGGATGTTGTAATGAGCGTTGTTTTTTCCTTGGCGACATTAAGGTGCTGATTCATTCGGTCCGTAAGCGCCATGGCGCCCTCTTCTATCAAGAGGTCATCAAAACCATACTGGGATGCCTCATTACCGCCGCGAAAAATCAATTCGAGTGTATCTAGATTGACCAGTAGATTGGTCTTGGAAGCGCCAGACCACTTCGATTCCACCATATCTGGGCACACATCAGCGATGCAGTCGTCGGTAATGCCGGCAGGGGTGCCTAGTTTGAGATCTTTGATGAATTTGTCGGTGTAAAAAATGCCGGCGAAAACTTGGTCCAAGACTTCCTTTTGCGAATTAAAGGGCGCGGACGCGTTGACGAATGCCGAGCCAAAAGTACCTTCCTCATCGGTCCAGCTCTCCATTAGGGTTTGGGCGTCCTCGGCGACACCAGTCGCGAGAGCAACGAGGTAAGCAGCTCGTCTGTCTGAGAAGACGTCAGGTGTATTCTTTAGCGCGTCCCATTCACCGTCGCGATTGATACCCGCTGTCTGCGGACAGGTGTTTTGTACACTGATGCCGAAGATCAGGTATTCCATTGCATCCAATCCCCGAATGTTGAACTGAGCATTATTGACCCAGCCTGGTTCAGTGAATGATCCTCGGACAAGTTCTTGGTCGACACGACAACTGTTCGAAATCGGATAGGAATAGATTCGGTCTCGATAGTCCTGTCCACCGATTCGCCGTCCTGACGCGCCACTGGGACCAATTTGCATTAACTCAGCACGTTGCCAATCAGTCATTGCGTCGCGCCAGGCTTGCTTAAGCGTCTCTAGTTTGGCTTCATCTCGCTCGGCTTGCCAGGCTAGGCAGGCTGACTTTAGGGTGTTGCTGGAGTTCGCAAATTGCTCAAAGGTCGGCGCATACACGTTTTCTCTAAGGCCACGCAGCAAGCGCTTTCGGGCCTCAGACTCCGCAGGGGTTGTCTGAGCACCGTTTCCATTTTCAGTCTGGTCATCACACGCCACGACCATGAGAGCCGCAAATGCGGAGGTAAGCAGCAGGCTGTTTTTCCACATGGAGTCTTTCTCCTTTTAAGCCAGTATTTTCGGTCTCTAGCCCATTAACACACTGAATAAATTCATCGCTCTTTCCCGATGATGCCAGTCTTTAATGTTTCACCTTCACGTGGCGTTACATGAAATTTTGTCGATGGGCTCATTACCACGTCTCGACGTCTGAAGTCTCGAATCCGTAAATATTTCCGACGAATGCTCGGGCGGTGAGTAGACCATCTTTGTAGGACTCCGCTTCTACTGCGCTTGGGAAAACAGGGGATACCCCGATTGCCGAATGTAGAGCATCGAAATCTTCGGCGCTCATTGGTGACCGACGGTTGAACTGAAATGACAGGGCGAAGCCCTTGAGTTCGGACCAATGTTTCGCGTGCGCGTAGAAATCGTATTCTTCAGCATTCATGTCGTTGAGCGTGTCGTTGATGTAGTGAATTACGGTTGCTGCGATGGCTTTTTCCCAAGCAAGCACAGCGCGATCGCTTAGCGCCTTGAGTTCATCGAAAGCAGTTTCGCTTAACGCACCATTCGTTTGGGCAATGAGCGAACGACCTTCGTAAAAAGCCATGAATGCTTCGTGCGTAAAGTCCGTTGTGTGACCACGATCTCGCTTGGCTGCGTTGACCGAGTGGCCCCAGTTGTATTCGCTCACGAGATCGATTCTTCCGTTTTCATCGCTGTCATGGTAGCCCTGATAGTTTTCCCGACCACCTTTGCCTGCAAGTTCATCATCTGTGTAGTTAAGATAATCGCGTGCCGCCCCAAAATAGCCAAAGCCTTCATCCCACGTATGCTCTAGTGGCGTATATTTCTTACCGTCTTTCAGCGCAGTGTTGTCCGCATAAAGACCTTTTCCGGCGCCCACGAGGTCTACGC
>JBMYRY010000204.1:0-5493 GCA_049602795.1 Bradymonadia bacterium | reverse complement strand
TCCTCGTCAATTCTTCAGTCCCCGTGGAAGACCATGTCAGCTCGCTAATTCTGCGGTTTCATCACCGACAGCTTGCTGACCAGCATCCGGATTTAAAGCAATGGGTCTGGCTCTATGAGACAGCGATGCACTTATCGCAATCTGAAACGGAAGCATGGCGGACTGTCTGCGTCGGTCTTATTCGTCATCCTGATTTTTATACATACTGAGAGGCAGAAGATGAATAAACAGAGACTGATCGAAAGACGCAAATTCCTAAAGCAACTCAGCGCAGCCACCCTAGGTCTGGGACTCGTTCCTGCTGGACCTCTTGGCTCCTTTGCTCTTGGTCAAACGCCTGGATTCAATCGACCAGACCGATACTATATCTTCTGCTATTTCAGCGGTGGCTGGGATACACTACTCGCGCTTGATCCACGTGATCCGAGGCAATTTAACAACCTCAATATGCGTGAAACGCAGATCCAACCTGGTTATGAGCTGCTAGACCTACCGGATGCAGATATCATTCGAGTGGGCGACATCAATGTTGGACCATTTTTCTCGCCTCTCGTGCCCTGGATGGACCGTGTCTCAATCGTGCGTGGCATGAGCATGGACACCCTCACTCATGAAGTTGGACGGCGACGCTTTTTGACTGGTAAATCCCCCACAGGTCTTCAAGCCCGTGGGTCATCTGCCAGTACATGGCTATCCGAATATTTTGGACTGGCAGAACCGATCCCGAATTTGTCTGTACGAGTTGAGAACTTTAACTCCGGCAGGGCGAATGCTGCAACTGCGCTTGCCGTCAACAGCACGAGCGATCTATTAAGAACGCTCAGACCAGGACCAGATACCATATCTGGTCGTCTCAATGGACTCATCGACGCACATTTGAAAGTCCAGGCGGGGTGCGCAAACCGAAGCGGTTCCTCAATCATTACCCAGAGTGAGGCTTCCCGACGCAAAGTGAGTGAGATGGTCGAAGGAGACTTAGCTGCGTACTTTGACTTTGGTTCAAACACACCAGAAATGCGCGATCTACGGGATCGATATGGCTTCGGTCCGAGAGATACGGCGACGGCCAGCGTTCAAGGCGCTCTGGCGGTTCAAGCCATCACCAAAGGCATATCGCGATGCGCGACGATCCAAGTTGCGGGTGGTTTAGACACCCACTTTGATGATTGGGAAAGCGACCAAGGCCCCCGCCAAGAAGCAGGCTTTGCTGTCGTTGCCAACATGATGAATGAACTCCAGAACACAGAATACAAGGGCACAGGCTCAAGTTGGCTTGACCACACCGTCATCGTTGGGTTTAGTGAATTCAGTCGAACCGCGTTAATCAATGTCCGAGGTGGTCGTGACCACTCTTTGACAAACTCGTGTTTCTTAGCTGGTGGCAATATCCGTGGTAATCAGGTCATCGGTGCCTCGTCTAACTTTGGACTACAACCCACAAAGGTGGACCTCGTCACGGGGCGTAGTGACTTGGGCGGAGAGGTCATCCGACCGGAGCATATACTGCAAACTCTCTTTGATGAAGTCGGTCTAAACGACCTGCCCGACCTCCGGGTGCCCGAATGTCGTCAACCTGGTGTATCCACATGTGACCATACCGTTGCAATTCCTGCGTTGTTGAAATCATAATCAAGACTGAACGCGTTTTAGGACCCGTCTCCCGTATGCATTTCACAGTCAATCTTTCTCCTGTTCGTCTTTACATATTGTCGGTTCTAGGGCTCTGGCTCATGTTAGGCTGCGATGATGCCTCCGTATTGGAAATGAGCACGCTCCAAACTGATGTCGGTGAATCAGACCTAGACCTAGCCGATGAAGACCTCGGTCTATCGATGGATGTTCAGCAATGGACGGATGCCACCACACCGTCCGTCCCCGTGTGCACACCAACATTGAGTTTTGACGCCACTCACCTCACAGTCGTCTGCGAAGAGAATCGACTACAATTTTCACCAGAAGTACACGTTGATGGTCAGTGGCGAATCGCCAGAGAGTGTCAAGCAGTCACGGACGCCGAGCTTGAGTGCGATGTGTCAAATGGGACGCTCACTCTCACCGTGACAGAGCAGACTCTGAAACCGATATTCCAGGCGAAACGACCAGTGATATTTGACGGCTTCAGATTCAGAGGCAGCGGTCAGATTACCGGTGCCAAGGGCTGGCTCTCGAATGGATTCCAGTCTTCTTCTCAAAGTGGAATGCTTGCCCTTGGACCACTGCCTAACGCGGTTGAGACCCAGACTGCTTTGAGCTTACAAGGAGATCTAGAGATCGCCAGGACCGGGCGCGAATTGTCTTGGTGGTTCTCCTACCTTTCCGCGCCTATCCCTTTCATTGTCGGCGCAACCACAGCAAATCAATTCAAAACCTGGATTCAAATGGGTGCCGATGAAGAGCGGATCCACTGTACGGTGACGAATGGATACACTCAAGACAACATGTCACTGATGAGTGGTCAAACGATTGAGGGCGACACGATATACCTCGCATTTAACTCGGTGCTGAATGATGGTCTCGATAGCTACGCGCGCCACCTGCCCAAGCACGTCGACGGCTCGGCGCGCCCCGAACTCGGCTGGAACTCATGGTACGAACTCTGGGATGACATTTCGCCATCCGATATCATGGAGAATGCTCGGTTACTTGCTCAACTTTTGGATCCCATTACCATCGAGAGCCAACGCCCATACCGGATCATCATTGAAGACGGTTGGCAACAGAGTTGGGGTCAGTGGAGGGCGAATGCGCGTTTCCCTAATGGCATCAGCGATATCGCTTCACAACTACAGTCGGAGGGATTTGTGCCTGGAATTTGGCTAGCCCCCTTCCTGGTTGCAGCCAGTGACCCATTGGTCGTAGAACATCCTGAGTACTTTTTGCCAGAGGCAAGCTTTGTACATCTCGGTCGAGGTGAGATGAAAATCTTAGATGTGACGCATCCGCAGGCTGCGGAAATTTTCAAGGCATCCATTCAGCACGTTGTGAACGCTGGGTTTACTTTGATTCGGCTCGATTTTCTCTTTGCGGGCACGTACGGGTCTCGTCGTTTCACATCAATGACAGCAATGCAGGCCTATCGACTCGCTCTGAGCATGATTCGAGACGTAGCTGGTGACGAGGTCACTCTCGTTGCGGTTGGGGCCCCCCCGATCGCTGGGTTTGACATCGTTGATAGTTGGCGGCTCGGTCCCGATATTGCCGTCGAGCTTTTTGAAGCATCGTGGTTCTTTATACCGGGGGTTGCTCGAGCACTGGCCGCTCGCTGGGCGCTATGTGCCTACATCCTATGTGATACTGACGCCTCGCTACTTCGCCAACTCTCGCAAAATGAAGCCACCACGGGACTCTGGACGAGCGCTCTAGGTGGTGGAGGACTATTTCTCTCCGATGATCTTCGACAACTGGACAATACACGACAAACATGGGTTACGACCGACATCATCACACTCGCCACCTCCGGGCAGCCATCACTTCCATCAAGTCTTGGGGCTTCCAAGCTCCCTGAGCAATTAACCTCCCAGATTCTCGATCAAACCAATCAACGCTCTGACCATCGAGTACCCGTTGAATGGCAGACAAGAGACAATGAAGCACTCCTCATCAATCTCACGGACGAGCCCTTGTCACATCCTCTTGGCACCATTCCACCTCGCACGGTAATTCGTCCAGAGCAGTCGCAGATCGATTGACTATTGTCCGTGGTGTCCCTACTTTGACTCATAACTCTATTGAAAAAGTATATCGAGGAGCGTGAACATCAATGAGTGAGAAGTCCTTAGACGCTGCAGAGGTAAAAAACAACTTTCTGTCCGACATCATCGAGGCAGACATCGCTTCCGGAAAAACTCAAAAACTCGTTACTCGATTTCCTCCGGAACCCAATGGTTTTCTGCACATCGGACATGCGAAAGCAATCTCTGTAAATTTTGGCCTTGCACAGAGATTCAACGGTACGTGCCACCTGAGATTTGACGACACGAATCCTGAGACAGAAAAGCAAATTTACATCGACGCCATTCAAAGGGACATCAAATGGCTCGGATTCGACTGGGGCGAAAACCTGTTTTACGCCTCATCATACTTCGAACGACTTTACGACTACGCGGTTGGATTAATTCGAGCTGGAAAGGCGTACGTATGCAGTCAATCAGTCGATGAAATTCGAGCCAATCGCGGCACACTCACTGAACCTGGCACCCACAGTCCCGACCGAGAGCGCCCTATTGAGGAAAGCATTGAGTTGTTTGCGAAGATGCGAGCAGGAGACTTTCCAGATGGCGCGTTGTCTGTGAGAGCCAAGATAGACATGGCAAATTCCAATATGAAAATGCGTGACCCACTCCTCTACCGTATTCGGCATGCGACACATCCGAAAACAGGACGGCAGTGGTGTATCTATCCGATGTACGACTTTGCCCACTGTTTATCCGATTCAATCGAAGGCATCACGCATTCCATCTGCACCTTGGAGTTTGAAAATAATCGAGAACTCTATGACTGGATTCTGGAGGCCTGTGAGGTCACAAACGTGTCTCGACAATATGAAATGGCACGACTGCAATTGACGCACGTGATGACGAGCAAGCGTAAACTGAAAATGCTTGTAGAAGAAGCGTATGTAGATGGATGGAACGATCCTCGAATGCCAACGATTGCGGGTCTGCGGCGCCGAGGCGTACCGCCTGAAGCGATCCGCAACTTTTGCGATGACATCGGCGTAACAAAGGCAAACACAACCCTGGACATGAGCCGCTTCAACTTCCATTTACGCAATGTACTCAATCAGACCGCGCCAAGAGTTATGGCGGTTGTTGATCCGTTGAAGGTGGTGATTACAAATTTTCAACATGACGGTCAGACGGAATGGCTGGATGCCTCTTACTGGCCGCACGACATTCCCAAAGAAGGCACGAGAAAGATTCCGTTCACACGCGAGTTGTACATCGAACGAGCGGACTTTTCTCTAGAGCCGCCTAAAGGATTCTATCGGCTTAAGCCCGGCGGAGAAGTACGACTTCGATATGGGTATTTCATCCGTTGTGACGAAATTATCCAAAACGATGACGGGCACATTGTAGAATTGCGCTGCACTTATGATCCACAGACCATCGGCGGTCAAGCGCCAGACGGTCGAAAAGTCAAAGGCACAATTCATTGGGTATCGGCTACCGAAAGTCTCCCTGCCGAGATCAGACGTTACAGTAATCTCTTCTCAGCCGAAAAGATTGGTGAACGAACAGGCGATTTCAAAGATGACCTTGACCCCGAATCCGTTCGCATTATGAACGGTTTTGTCGAGCCAAGTATCGCGCAAGATGCACACGACACGCGGTATCAATTTGAGCGCAATGGCTACTTCTGGCGTGAACAAAACGCCAATCAAGAATTGAAGCTGAGGCGGCATTGAAATTAATTAAAGCACGTGAAGAATATGAAAATAGATTAGATTCCTCAGACTCTGAACAAGAAGAGGAGGAAGAAAGTAGCGAAGAA
>JBMYRY010000203.1:0-5513 GCA_049602795.1 Bradymonadia bacterium | reverse complement strand
GCCAAAAGAGTTTATGGTGTCGCTCGGTAAGGCGGTCAAGTCAGGTAAGCGTTCCGCTCGCCACTCTGTGAGTGCAAATCAGTCGGCATAACCCTAGAGTCGGAATGGATACTAATCAGGCAGGTTTCTAGTTGACATTGTTTCAAAGGTGACTAGTTTACCCACATACATTTACGAGAGAGCATATGTCTGACGATTTCTATGACTTATTGGGCGTTGATCGAAGCGCTGATGAACGAACCCTCAAGAAGGCCTACCGGAAAATAGCGATGGAGTGTCATCCGGATAGAAACCCCGGAGATGCTCAGGCAGAAGCCAGATTCAAATCCATCAGCGAAGCCTATCAAGTGCTATCAGACCCGCAGAAGCGACAGATCTATGATCGCTACGGTAAGGAGGGCTTATCTCAACAGGGTATGGGGGGAGGCTTCTCTGACATTGGAGATATCTTTTCTAATTTTGGGGACATTTTTGGAGACCTATTCGGATTCGGCTCTCAGAGAGGACCTAGACGGGGGGCTGACCTTCAGACGGTTGTGAGCCTTAATTTGACTGAAACCTTACGGGATGCGGAACGTACTGTTGAGATTCCGCGAGAAGAGCCTTGTAAACCGTGCAACGGCTCGGGGGCAAAGGCGGGGACAAAGCCAGTCGGCTGCCAAACCTGTAGAGGGCAGGGTCAAGTGATTGTGAATCGAGGATTCATTAGCATGACAACAACTTGTCCTGATTGTCGGGGCGAAGGTCAGATCATTAAAGAACGCTGCAAAGTCTGCACTGGGCGAGGTTGGAACCGTAGTCATGAAGAGGTTACGGTTAAGATTCCTGCGGGTGTTGCTTCTGGCATGAAGTTGCGAGTGACTGGCAAAGGAAAGCCCTCGCCGCAAGGCGGTGCAAACGGTGATTTGTTTGTCATTCTGGACGTTGAGGAACATGATTTGTTTCAACGAGTGGACAATGAACTGCTAGCCGAGTTTCATGTCCCCATGGTCGATGCGTGTTTGGGCTCAGAACTGAATTTTGAAAGTCTCGATGGTGCTCTATTGGTGACTGTCGAACCTGGTACGCAAGCGGGCAGCATTATACGCATCCCGCGTCGCGGCATGCCTGACGTCTCGAGTGGGCGACGCGGAGATTTACATTTGCGCGTTCAGGTTGATATTCCAACATCTCTATCGAAGAAGCAGCGCGAGCTGCTCACGGCGTTCAAGGAAGCCTGAGTTCCGTTAAAAGTCTTGTCACCCACTGGTCTGTCGACTCATTTGACTCCAAGGTTACATTGGGCGTCTTGGGGACTTCATACGGAGAGGAGACGCCGGTGAAGTTTGGGATGAGCCCTTCTTTAGCCTTTTTGTAGAGGCCTTTGGGATCACGAGAGGCACAGATCTCCACGGGTGTATTCACATACACAAGATCGAAGGGAATGGGCGCGACGATTTTCTGCACGGTGTGTCTCCCCTTTTCACTTGGAGACACAAAGGCGCACAGGACGATTAGGTTAGCCTCTGCCATGATTTGCGCTACATGACCTATGCGTCTAAGGTTTTCGGCACGACCGTCTACGGTGAAATCAAGATCATTGCACAAGCCTTGCCGAACCGTGTCTCCGTCTAAGACGCTGACAAAAAGGCCTTCGCGCAGCAAATGCCGTTCCAGATGGAAGGCGGCTGTAGACTTCCCGGAGCCCGACAATCCTGTAAACCAAATTACTCTTCCCGTTTGACCGAGAGAGGCTGCACGCTGTTGAGGTGTTATCAAGCGAGAGAATTCTTCTAATTCAACGCCCACGGCAGAGCTCCAATCACAGTTCGTGAACTGTTCACTTTCTTGTCTTCTATGCTATACCAGAGATATGGACTCGTCGAACACACCAAAACTTGATGGCGTTGAGGGCTTGAGGACCGCCTTTAAGTTATCGGCTGATCATTTACATCAATTGTTAAGCCTTGTTGAGGCGGAGGCCGACTCCCCTTCTCTAGGAACCATCGAGCGAGCGTTCGCAGCCCATCGCGACATTGCCGAGAGGCTGGCTAAAGCTGTCCGCAATCAACGCCCCCTGGAGCCGAAGAGGCAGGTGCCGTCCAAGTCGCCATCCGGAGGGATTGATGAACAACCGGCAAATACCCTGATCCAACCGGCCTCACACCAGGGTAGATTAGGGCCGTTGCCTCGATTCGTTCCGGTGGAACATGCGCCGGCTAAGGATGCTGAATAGACGTTTGCCTAGTTTGCTTGATAAATGTGCCGTACGTAATCGATGACCTGTCGATCACTGTGAAAAGCGCGAGTACAGGACTTAATCGCTTCCTTCATCATTCTTGACCAAGCAAGAGACACGCCCTCTGCATTGCGATCAAAGAATGCTGGAATGACTTCAAACTCTAACTTTTGATACAAGGACTCTAGGTCCGCCTGGTCCTGTTCGTGCGGCGAGTTGTAAGTTCGTTCATCACCAATGGTCCAACCGTTATTTCCGTTGAACCCTTCGGGCCACCAGCCGTCGAGAATGGATAAATTGAGGCCACCGTTCATAGCAACCTTCATCCCGCTCGTACCGGAGGCTTCCTTCGGGCGCCTAGGGTTATTCAGCCATACATCAACGCCTTGAACCAATGCCCGACCAATCTCAATATCATAATCCTCGATGAGTAAAACCCGCCCCTTGAGAGCGCTACTTTGGCTCGCCTCATATACCCGTTGTAGAATTTTCTGACCTTCACTATCGGCAGGGTGAGCTTTACCCGAAAAAAGGAATTGAACAGGTCCGGGCGCCCGATCCAGAATACCCGTTAGACGCTCTAGATCGGTGAATATGAGGTCGCCTCTCTTATATGAAGCGAACCGTCGAGCGAATCCGATGGTTAACGCGTCTTCTGAGAGTTTTGATTCAAACTGATCAAGCCCTAACCGAAGCCTTCGCTTATTTTCTCGACGTACTGCAAACGACAGTAGGCTTGATTTGGCCTTCTTATGAACCTTGTGAAGCGCAATCTCATCCACGGTGTCCACCGCGCCCCAACACGCGTCCGTGCTCGGTCGATCCCGATAATCGGCGCCTGCTGTTGACATCAAAAGCGCGTGCAAGTCCGAATGCTGCCAACTTGGTGCATGGACGCCGTTGGTTACGTGTGTGATTGGCACTTCATCAACCGGAACTCCAGGCCAATAGCGTGCAAACATTTGACGCGACACTTCACCGTGAAGTCCGGCGACGCCATTTATTTTGTGGCTTGCTCGCATCGCAAGCAATGTCATGTTGAATGGAGATTCTGGATCCGTGTTGTTGGGCCAACGTCCTAGATCCAGTAATTGATAGCCATCGATCCCAACTTCCTTGCTCCACCAACATAAATGACGATACGCAAGGTCCGGATGGAAGCGGTCATGACCTGCCTCTACCGGGGTATGAGTGGTAAATGCATTGGAGGAGCGTAGACGGTCAAATGCTTCATACACATCAATACACTCGCTCTTAACGAGCATTCTGGCTCGCTCCAAAGCGAGGAAAGAAGAGTGCCCTTCGTTAAGGTGGAAGAGAGCAGGTTTAATGCCTAGGGCAGTTAGAGCTCTCACGCCACCGACGCCGAGCACCATCTCCTGTTTGATTCGAAGGTCGTTACCTCCTCCATAGAGCCTGCTGGTTATCGAGCGTAAATGGTCAGGGTTTTGAGGGATGTCCGTATCCAAATAATAGAGAGTTACTCGTCCTACCGCGAGAGACCAAACCTTTGCGTAACACTCTTCCTCGAGAATCGGCACGGAAACAATGAGCTCTGTTCCGTCGTTGAACACCGGTTGTACCGCCAAATCTTCAAACTTGTAGGTGTCGAACTGCGCGACCTGCTCGCCGGACCCCTCTATCTGTTGCCGCACGTACCCGTTTCGATACAGTAACCCCACCGCCACGAATGGGAGACCGAGGTCTGAAGCACTTTTGACATGGTCACCAGCTAAGACACCCAAGCCGCCAGAGTAGTTTGGTAGGCTCTCATGAATGCCGTACTCAGCAGAAAAATATGCGATCGTGCCTTTGAGAGGCTTCCCTTCCCGACTGTGCCATGTGTTCTTCTCTGCGAGATAACTCTGGTAGGATTCCCATACATCCTCCAACAACCCGTCCTTTAACTCTGAAAGACGAGTTTCGATCTCGCTTTCAGTGAGATTATTCAAGAGTCGCGCAGGGTTGTTTCCCGAAGGAGTCCATTGTTCTTGCCCGAATTGACTCCAAAAACTGACGGCTTCCGGAGACCACGTCCACCATAGATTGTTTGCCAGTTCATTTAGCTTATTGATTGTGTTTTCCATTATGCACTCCTTTGAGCATCTTTCTAAGCGTAACTCAGTTATGCGTCAACACTAAATAGTCAATTTCTCAAAAAGTCGCTAGCATCGTTTCAAAATTCGCTGCGTCGGACTATAGTTTTGAGGTATGTCAACTCTCGTACTAGTCGTGGCGGTGTCGAACGACCGCCCACAGGGGAAAATACTTGGGCGCGGAACTCAAGAAAACTATCGGCACCTGAAGGCCTTTCACCGCCTATGTCAGAAATACGCCATTATGCCCACTTATTTACTCAGTTATCCCGCTCTTCGTTCTGACAGTCTGGACTGGCTCTACGAAGCGGAGAGTCGAGGAGAATGTGAATGCGGCACGTTGTTTCAATCGTGGACGACCCCGCCCTTTGAGGCTTCAGAAAATCGACTTGCTACTACACCAACTGACCGTCAACCAAGGCACGTTGTGCATCAAAAGTTTGTGTCCTTGCGCACTGCGTTCTTTAACCGGTTTGGGCGTTTTCCTCGAAGCAACCAAACAGAGGGTTGGGATTATTCCACCAATTTGTTGCAGGCGTTAACTACACTGGGTTACGACTTCGACTGTAGTTTTGCCCCGGGTGAATCTGTAAACCATTCCACTGGGTCGATCGTCCCTACTACCCCATTTTATCCATCGATCCAGAACCCAACTCTACGCGGTGATTTAGCGCTACTCGAGCTTCCGGTCTTGACGAATACGCCTTCCACTGAAGCCGTTCTCAGATATCTGCCAAAAGGTCGTGGGATTCGGCATGCGTTTGAAAGCGTCACCTCGGCGTGTGGTTTCGCTCAGACCGTGGTAGATCCTTTTCGTCAATCGGTTAGTCAAGTCACTTTGGCGGTTGAGCAAGCCATAGAGCTTGGGCGTGACCCGATTGTGTTGACACTTAAGAGTTTTGATATTGGTGTAGGGACCTCCGATCTCGCAACAAGCGACGCTGAGCTGAGTGACTTGTTGTCGGACTTAGATCGAGTGCTTTGTGAGTTGGTCGATACGATGCGTATTCCAACCTTTGGCTTGGAATACTGTGGAGATCGATTCTCGAACAGGATCCTCGATTAGTCGAAACGCAGTTCTGATTTGACCAAGGCTTGAAGGCGTGTTTTTGCAGCCTCGAGTGTGGACTGGAGTGTCACCCCCGCCGCGCGTCGATGCCCTCCGCCTGATGAATGCATCGCTTGAGCAATGCTGGCAA
>JBMYRY010000202.1:0-5576 GCA_049602795.1 Bradymonadia bacterium | reverse complement strand
GACGACTACGTAGCTCTCGCAGTCAGCGGTGGTCACACCGCAATTTACGAAGCAGTTGGCGGTACAGGGATCAAACAAGTGTCGAACACTCGGGATGATGCTGCCGGCGAAGCCTTCGACAAAGTCGCCCGAATGCTTGGGCTCGGCTATCCAGGTGGACCGATCGTCGAAAAGCTTGCTCAGCCGGGTGATCCACGGGCTCACAAGTTCACACTGCCGAGATTTAAGGACGGTGGAAACGATTTTAGTTTCAGCGGACTGAAGACTGCGGTTCTCACCAAATTGAAGCAACGAGAACACGCTCATATTTTGCCCGATGGACAAGAGCGCGCTGACCTGCTTGCGAGTTTTCAGTTCGCGGTCATTAATCAATTAACCGATAGACTCTCAAAGGCGGCAGAAAACGCCAACGTCAACAACATTATTCTTGCGGGTGGTGTCGCATGTAATGGCGCTCTGCGCCGACATATGAAGGCCCATTTTGAAACGCAAAATAAGCACCTATTTGTTGCTCGTCCGAGATGGTGCACGGATAATGCCGCAATGATTGCAGGGGCAGCATTCATGGAGTCAGCAGAGATACAGGCTCCCTTTACTCCAAGTAGCCCTATCGAACCGATTGCTGCCTGGCGTCTAGGTATATGATGTTTCGCGACCCACGTGCCGTCCTTAAGAAACACGGTCTGTGGACCAAAAAGCAATTTGGCCAAAATTTTCTTATAGATGGACAACTCGTCGAGCGCATCGTCTCCGTGAGTGGGGCACTTACGACAGACAACGCATTCGAAATCGGAGCGGGGTGCGGCACACTCACGCGCATGATTGCGCCTGTCGTAAAGCAACTGACCACTCTTGAATATGACCGAACACTCATCCCTGTCCTGGAACAAGAACTCGCTGAGTTTAATCAGGTTGAGATTCGATCTGGTAATATTTTGGATATAGATTGGCATACGGAAGCAAAAGACGGTAGCCCGCTTATGCTGTTCGGAAACCTGCCTTACCATTTAAGTTCGGACATCATCCTTTCACTGATTGACTCGCCGCACTCCTGGCGAAGAGCATGCTTTATGGTTCAGAAGGAGTTTGGCGAAAGACTCGCAGCGCCCGCAGGCACGCGGCAAAGCTCAGCACTCTCAGTGCAACTACAATTACTGGCGTTTACATCCGTCGCCTTTTACGTCCCGCCTACCGCCTTTGTTCCAGCACCAAAAGTCGACTCCTGTATTATCATTATCGAGCCTCGACGGAACGTGCAGTATGAGGAAGCGTTTTTCCGGGCATTCCGTACCGTTGTCAGGGCATTGTTTGGTCAGCGCCGAAAAATGGCGAGACGCGCACTCAAAACCCTAGACGTAGATCCACAGGACCTCTTGTCGAACGCTAAAATGGATGGTAGCCGCCGGGGAGAAACATTTAACTTAGATGAACTCAAAGTCCTCGCTCAAACCTACCTTTCAATGAAGGCTGGCTGATCAATCTCTAGAGAACCTTTGGGATCGTATGAGAGTTAGTTCGGTCCGACCGGGTAAATGAAAATAAATGTAGTCCATGATGTTGAGCGAGTTCATGAGCTAAACTGCTTGCCGCGCCCACCCCAACAACCGTAGAAAGATCAGCTCTCAATGCTTTCTGGACAATATCAAAGCTTATGCGACTACTCACCACCAGAACATTCCCCTCAAGGTCTAATCCATGATCGGACAAGGCTTCACCTATCACCTTATCAACAGCATTGTGACGCCCAATATCTTCAGCTACTAGAATCAACTCTCCGGTTTGATCCACTACGGCCGCACCGTGAATCCCCCCGGTTTCATCAAAGATCGATTGCTGTTGTCGCAACAGCGCCGGCAACCGTTGAACAAAATCAATACGCGGCACCGAATAAACTGATCTGTTTGGAAAGGTTGTCAGGAGTTCTAACGCATCTATTCTACCGCATGAGCCACACGCACTGCTGACAGAAGTTGAACGATAAGTGTTCTTTAGACGCTCATTCAAACCACCACCATCATGAAGCTGAACACGCATTGTATTGTGACGGTTTAGATTAGCCTGGTCTACACAGTATCCGATAGCCGTCACATCATCCACATCATCAATGATGCCCTCGGAGTACATAAATCCAAGCGCCAAATGTATATCGGAATCGATGGCTGTAGCTGGCGTTCTCATGAGCACCGCAAATCGTCGATTATTGATCACCAATTGAAGTGGTGATTCCGTCACGAGGCTATCCGTGCGAGGAAAACCTTCCGTTACGACATCTACGGCAGTTACTGCTCCCCTAGGTGCCCTATCAACCGTCTTCATCGATAAATGCAGCTTTTCGTTTCTGCTCAATCTGCTGGGCTTCTTCAACGCGTCCTCGACTGAGTAGATCACGCGCTAATTTCTCATACACTGCCTCTGGAGTCTGCTCGAATTCGAGGAGCACCCACAAAAGCTCATGAGTCGTCTTGGGATCATTAACGGCAATGGACAATTCGTACAAGACTTCTACAAAACCATAATCTCTGAGGAGTTCTCCATACGAGGAGCTTAGACGCAATAACCAATTATACGCCGGTTTACGTCCTTCTTGTCTGACATAATACTCTCCAATCTGCAAAATTGCTGGCACAGTGCCGAGCGCATCCTTGGCGAGTTTAGCCTCTACGATCTCCCATGCGAGTATCACCTCATTCTGGTTTAAGAGTGCACCAGTTAATTCACTCGTCAACCTCTGAGCTAGGTGCGGCGGTACTTCTTCAAAAACCCGAGTCATTCTTGACTTGACGCCTTCAATGTCCCCCATTGCGACCCGCGCAAATAAAGTACCAAGCAATGCTTGCCACTCCCAAATTGAACACTCTTGATAAAGCTCAAAAGAGAGAGATAACCGTGCTTTTTCTGCTCGCCGGAAGGCCCCTGTAGCGCGTACAAACTCGTTAAGTTCTAACGCAGCACAGCCAAAGACGAACCAAGCATGCGGATAATCTTCATCGCTCTGAACCACCGACATGCTCAAATCTGCAGCGTCTTGGGTCTGACCCAAATAACGGAACGCCTCCGCCCGCGCTGTTTTCAACATCGACCAACTCGCTGGCCGAAGCGATACATCATCATTGATTTCTGTAAAATCAATCACTGTCTCGTAAGCACCTAGAATCAGAAAGAATAAGGTTTGGCTAACGAGCCGCTCTTCTGACTCCGTCAAGAAGTCCGGTTCATATCCATCGAGAACAGATGCCGCGACCTCAGTCACAACTTGCACATCGTGATCGGATGACCATGCAATCTCATACCAGGGGTTGCCTGCAATTAGATGAGCCTGGGCTGCCGCATTCCACGCTCGAGGAATCAATTGCTCTCGCCACACTTCACCATCAACTTCTAGTGACCGCTTGATCATTAATCCACGTGGCTGCTCATCGTCCCCCGCATCATCGCACCACTCCAAGACTTCATTGATCAAAGATACAGCGACTCGATCTTCCGGCTCGATCCATAAAACCGAGCTGTCCTGAATTTCTGCAAATTGCTGATTACTGAAAAACCGCTGGTCCAATCGCCCAACGGAAAGTCGTACCGGATCACTACCCGAGTGCTCTTCGCCAAGTTGAGAAAGCGTTAAATGCTTATTCCGTAGAGGAAAGCGGAGTGCATCACGTGTCGCGGGCGTTAGCCTGCTTGGCGTTACCAAAGTCAACATGCGATGTTCCCTTGTCACTGACCAGTGACTTGCTTACGTTTGTTGCGCATGCGCCGACCGCCCGTCACAGCAGTAAAAACCACTGTTGTGTTGTCGTCTCCACCACGAGCATTAGCCAATTCAATCAGCGTCGACGGGACTTTATGTCGAGGGGTCGACGTAACGATATCCTGGATTTCATCATCGTCCACAAGCCCCGTCAACCCGTCGGAACAAAGAAGAAAATGGTCGCCGATTTGGAGCGGAACCCTGAAGATATCCACTTCAACGCTGTTTTCGAACCCAATTGACCGCGTGATGATATTTCTGACCATTGAGAACTTTGCCTGCTCCTCCGTAATCAAACCAGCGGACAATTGCTCTTGGACTAAAGAATGGTCTTCTGTGATCTGACTCAAGCGCGAATTTCTATACAAATAAGCACGGCTATCACCAACCTGACCAAAATAAGCGGAATCGCCATAGGCCCACATCACCGTGACTGTACTACCCATACCGGAGAGTCCCGGACGAGCGAGCGCCTCCTGAAAAACCGCAGAGCACGTTTGTCGAATACTATGCTCAAGAATCTGTTCGGGAATAACTCGACCGTATCCCTGTCGTTGCTCAATCTCTTGTTGGTGCGTCTTGCGGAGAACATTACAGCCAACGTGCTGCACCGTAAGGGTGCTGGCAAATTGACCTCCGGCGTGTCCACCCATGCCATCGGCGACAATCCAGAGATGATTTTTAGCAAGCATCAAATAAGAGTCTTCATTCGCCTCACGACGAAGTCCGACATCGGTGCCCCCATGGCCAACCATTCGAAACGCAGGCAGTGCGGTCTTCAACTTAGGCAGATGACCTTTAATTTCATTACGATTGGTACGACTCATTGGAGCCTGTCTCCCAAAGCGGTTTAACACCGCTCCTTTCACATTTTGGATTACCTTAGCAGAGCTTAATCAATTCGACCAGCTATGCGGCTACATCAAAACCACCCTCTGAATGATCTTTGCCATTGAAGCTCATCAAGATGTCCTTGTCGCTTCGTTTTGTGACGATATGTACCGGCCGCTTCCAAATACTAAAGAGGTTTCTCAATGTCGCTTTTCCATAGCGTTCATCTAAATCAACACCATCGTAACGATGACGGAGTAATAACTCTGAACGATTCCTAAAGTTCGCATCCTCAACCTCAATAACTGGCTGCCCACGGTTTGTTAACTGGAACAACAGTTTCTGCTTGACGGCTTGGAAGTCACGTGACGCCACCTGCCATTCATTCGCTCTCGGATTGTGAGCAAACGTGAAAAGCTTCTGGCGCGCGCAGAACTCAGGTGTGAGAAATTCATCAAGAAAAGTGATATCATTATGGTGTTTCCTCACCTCAAAAATCTTTTCTCGACCCAACCCAGTATCTACTGACCAATTTGCCTTCGCTTCCATATCAGCGCAGTTCTCATACTCCGGTCCGAACCGACCATTATTCCAACGATCTTCAATATCCCGAAACAACTCGATTCCAATTTTATATGGATTGATTCGCCCCTGATGCATCACTGTCGCACGGCTATGCCGGTCGGCATAATCGATGACCTCATTCGGATCAAGCACCCCACGCTTAGTCATGATGTGGGTGTGCCAGTAACTCGCCCAACCTTCGTTCATAATCTTAGTCATCGCTTGAGGAGCAAAATAATATGCCTCGTCGCGTATGATCCCAACGATGTTGCGCTGCCATCGTGTGAGTGGTGCTTCCCGCATCAAAAATAAGAGAACATCCCTCTCCGGATGTTCGGGAAAACGGGACTGCTTCTCCTGCTCTTCCTTCTGCTTTTTACGCTGTGCTTCCACAAAACTTTCAGGATTGACGTACGCATCCATATATTCTTTGGCT
>JBMYRY010000201.1:0-5587 GCA_049602795.1 Bradymonadia bacterium | reverse complement strand
AGCAGATCCGTTGAAAATGGTTTGCCAATGACCATTGAACAGTTGAGTGCCTATACGTCGAAGGCGACTGCTAACCAACTGAAGTCGGTCAAGACCGTTTTATTGGCTAGATACTACGGTCCAAAACTAGCGAGTGAAGCCCACGTTATTGATTTCGCTAAACTTGCGAGAGCCTGTTCGGGTACGCCTCAGTTCGTCCTGGATTTGTCTACCCGACGTGTCTATCCAATCGAGGAATTTGACCAAAGTCTAAGTACAAGTAAGGTCTTTCTGTCAGACCAAGTTGTACCCGGTGTAGAGAGAGCAGAAAATGGGTCGATCACGTTTTACACTCGAGGGATGGTTAAGTTTGGTTTGCCTGATTTGGAGCAGACAGACATCAAACCCAAAGATGCGAAACTCGCATTTGGGGTGTTTCAGAAAACATTGCTTACCGCACTTGACCAGCCCAAGCTTGAGGTGGGCGATCGCTTAAACACCTTTGTGCTTGCGCCATGCAAGCGACCGAAGAATGCCATTGAGCAATCGTGTGTAAACTTACGCTCGATGCCCGTTATTCAGAGGGAAAATTGACTTTGTTTACGCCATAGGCGACAAAGTAGGGTGTTTGACTCGGGCGGAACAGACCATGGTCTCTGGCATTTTTGAATCGATTGGTAGACAAACTATCGCCGCCTTCGAGGGCGTTGGACGCGCATCAACCCTTTTGTTTGAAACATGTCTTTGGGCAATTCGCCCTCCATATCGGTTTCGTCAATTGCTCAATGCCATGGAATTCGTTGGTGTTGGGAGTTTGTTTATTGTGATCCTGACCGGTGTCTTTACAGGCGCCGTCTTTGCGCTTCAAGGTGCTGGCGCCTTTCGAATGTTTAATGCAGAAAGTTTGGTCGGTTCTACCGTCGGCTTAAGTCTCGCACGTGAGTTGTCGCCGGTCCTGACAGGATTAATGGTCACCGGGCGTGCGGGGAGTGGGATCGCGACCGAATTGGGGACTATGCGGGTAACGGAGCAGATCGACGCATTGTACACGATGGCGGTTAACCCGATTCAATACTTGATCGTCCCCCGCTTTTTAGCTGGACTCATTATGGTACCGGTACTGAGCGGTTTGTTTACGCTTGTGGGGATGGTTGGATGTTATTTTGTTGGTGTGGTGTTGTTGGGCATCGATGAGGGCATATTTCTCGAGAAGGTTAGGTGGTTTGTCGACCCATCTGACCTCTCAAGTGGGCTGATCAAATCGTGTGTTTTTGGTGGTATTTTGACTCTGGTGGGCTGCTACAAAGGATTCTATGCGTCGGGCGGTGCAAGAGGTGTTGGTTTAGCAACGACTCAATCTGTTGTTGCATCAAGCGTTATCATTCTCGTGTCCGACTACTTTTTGACAGCCATGATGTTCAACTGATGCAGGGGGGGGAATGAAAGATATAATGACCCCAGCGAAAGTCGGTTTCGTCGTGGTCTCCTCCCTCGTCGCCACGATCTGGATGTTCGGTCAGGTGGGACAAACGCTAACAGGCAATCCCAATTCATATCGAGTTTTTGCGATGCTCGATGACGTCAGCGGTCTTGTTGAAAAGTCTCGGGTGAGTATTGCCGGTATCAACGTGGGGCAGTTAGACCAAGTGGAATTGGTTAACGGACGAGCGCGAGTATGGATTCGTCTCGCCCGACGACCAGATTTTGAATTGAAATCTGACGCGCGGTTAGCCAAGCGGCAGGCTAGTCTTCTTGGAGAATATTACCTCGAGATTACACCAGGATTTCTGGGAGAACCGCTCAAGGATGGCGATGAAATCAAACACATCATTGCTGATGTGTCGCCAGCTGAACTTCTCAATGACATGCAAAAGATCTCGCGAGACGTCGTTGAAATTACGCAGAGTGTAAAACGCGTTGTTGGTGCTGATGGCGGTGAGCAAAAGCTTGTGGAGATCATTGACGAGTTTCGAAAAACTGCGACAACCATCGAGCAAATGGTGAGTAGGAATGCCCAAAAATTTGATGTGATTGTGGACAATGTTGTGGTCACGACGGAGACAGCTAAGGGCTTTACGGCTGATTTCCGTGCTAACGCCAACGAGATTTTGACTGATGCCCGTTTAGTGGCACGAAATGTTAGGGAGATTGTCGGAGCAAATTCAGAGAATGTGGAAGAGGGCTTTGAAGGGATTAAGGGGGCGATTGGTCGCCTACAAACAGCGCTGCAAAAACTGGATGAAACCCTTGAATCCACGCGTTCGATTTCCTCAAAGATCGACTCTGGCGAAGGTACAATTGGTCAACTTGTGAACGACGGTTCATTGGCTCGTAACCTGAATGACCTCGTTGAGGAATCGGGGATTTTTGTTCGCCAATTTACACGTTTACAGACCCTGATTGGCATGAGCAGTGAGGTGTATGCGGACCGCGGATCGGTGCGGAATGCGATGGAGCTTCGCTTACAACCCCGTCCCGATAAATACTATTCTCTTGAGCTCGTAGATGACCCCCGTGGTCGGACCCGTTTTCAGGAGTTTGTGACAACCTCGAGTGCTTCGAATGTCGATCCGATTGTACGAGAGCAACAAGCGGTGACGGAAGATAGATTTAGACTCTCCCTTCAATTTGCTAAACGCTTTTCGTGGGTTACAGGACGATTGGGTATGATTGAAAATTCTGGTGGACTGGGTATTGATGTTCACTTATTCGGCGATGATCTTGAGTTAAGCTCCGATGTTTTTGCATTTCAAGACAATGTCAGACCCCGCGTTCGTTTCCGAAGCCGATTCAGCTTGTTTAGTAATGTCTATATGGCAGCAGGTCTTGATGAGTCCCTAAATAGCGAGCTTACCGACTTTTTCTTTGGTCTCGGATTACGATTTAATGATGAGGACCTTAAGGCAATTTTAACCGCTACCGGCGCACCAAGCTTGTAATTGTCGTCGAGATCATTTGACAGATAGGTCAAGCGCGGCTATCTTTCCGCGCCCAAGAGCTTTTAATGTGGAAAATTCTACGAAGGCGGATCGGTATGAAGCCATTAGGCATGACATTTCGAATTGACGACCTGGTGGATTCAGGTCGGGCGTTCTGTGACGTGCTGTCCGTCGAAGTGGTAGACGAATGCGTATCTGGGTTACTTGGTAAGCTTGGATATCGAGCAAGTGAGCCTGCGTCTGTGTCTGGAAATGTGTATCGAACAGCCAACGATGAGGTCATCGTTGATAGTCGAGTACAAACGGAAGTTGAGTTCGATTGCGTTCGGTGTTTGTCGAAATGCTCGATTCAGGTCGACGCGAGATTAGACCATGTGTTAGTGAGGGGCGACGTTAAGCCGGTCGGAGATGCGATCGAATTAACAGAGAATGATCTCGATGATGAGGTAAACACGTTTCAGGGCGACGAGATCGATCTGAAACCCATCGTACGCCAGGATTTGATTCTCGCATTGCCGATGAATCCAACGTGTGAAGATGGGAACGCTGAAGCGTGTGATATACAGAGTTTTCCTGGGGTCAATGACGAGCCGTCAATTGACCCAAGGTGGGCTGCGTTAGCAGAGTTAAAGAAAAAGCTGAAGCCCGAAGATGGGGCAGGCGAATAGGAAGAGGTAATCATGGCTGTACCTAAGAGAAGAAAATCCAAATCTAAGCGTGATTCACGTCGTGCAACGCACAAGATCAGCGCAGCGATCTTCAATACGTGTGAAAAGTGTGACGCGCCCAAAGAGCCCCACCGAGTATGCTCAAGTTGTGGCTGGTATAAAGATCGATATGCGCTTGAAGTTGAGGACGTCGAGGTCTAGTGGCGTCTGAACCGAGGACGCATTTGGTCATCGATGCGATGACTTCAGCCGCTTCGCTCGCAGATGTTGTCAGCGCTGCTTTGCAGCTACACGCGCAGGGCGATGCGTCCGTTTCTTTGGTTGGAGACGTTGAAAAACTTGAGGGAGCAGTGCGTCAGCAAGGCGTACAACTCGCTGAAGTCGACATTCTTGACGCACAGACCTGGATTCAGAGTCGTCAGAATGGAGCTCGGGCGGTCAAAATCAATCACGACACGTCTATGCAGGTTGCTGCACGGGAAGCCCGCACCAGAGAGAGCGCACTCGTGACCTTTGGCAACGGGAACGCTGTTCGAGAAGTTGTGCGTACTCACTACGCACCACCCGGTCGCCTGTGTCCCTTAGCGGGTCAGGTTCACCGTGGTACTCAGATTCACACGATTCTCGACATTGGTTCCTTCGTGCTTACGGCAGGTTCTCAACTAGCAAACTTTGGCATTATGGGCTCTGCGCTACACAGGCTCACCACGGGGGCTACGTCTCCAACGGTTGGGTTGGTGACCTCGGAGACTTCCATATCGCATTGTTCAGAAGAGTTTAAGGACGCCCACCTCGTCTTACATGAGCGTTGTCCATCCTACATTGGGCTAACCGATCCCTCAGATTCGACGTCGAGCATACCGGACGTGTTGGTCACAACATCTCGTTCAGGTAAACTCCTTTATGACCTTCTGGGCGGGCGAGTTCGGTCGGCGAAGCAAGAGGTGGATGCAACATCGCGCTTGCGAGGATTGTTCAATCGCTCTAAATCGCCTTCAATGCTTCCACCGAATCACATGTCTTCATCTGTTGTCATCGGGGGGCGAGGGCTGGTGGTACATCGTGCTCATCTCAGCTCGTCAGCGGACGTTCTGACGACCTTCCAGGACGCCCTGTACCTCACTAGAATCAAGCTTGTTGATGCAATCCGAACCGATCTCGAGATGGCGATGCAGTTTACTGGGCGAATGACGAGAGAACAGCCGCGAGTGTAAGTATGAGGCTTTTCTCAACGAATTACGGCTTTTTCAGCGCCACGTGTACCCGAACACGTGCCGTCGCTTGACACGGAAGCAAAGACGGAGTACCAGAGTTGCAGTCTCGTGAGTACGTGACGAGAGGCGAGGATTCCAAAGGACGGCAACGGTTTATTAAAGGAGAAGTCAAAATGTCTACTGATGTTCAAGAACGGATCTGTAAAATCATTGCGGAGCAATTGAGTCAAGATGCTGACGAAGTTGTGCCAGAAGCATCATTTATCGATGATCTTGGAGCAGACTCTCTTGATTTGGTCGAGCTCGTCATGCACATGGAAGAAGAGTTTGATGTTGAGATTCCTGATGAGCAGGCCGAAAACATTCGAACGGTCCAAGACGCGATCAACTACGTAAAGCAACACCTTAACGACGGGTGACGCGACCACCGAAGGTCACCGTGAGTCCCTCTAGGGCAAATCTAATGAACGCCAACAATCGAGTTGTTATTTCCGGTATCGGTCTAGTCACACCATTAGGGCAAGGGACCGAGCAAACCTGGTCTTCAGCGATTGAGGGTAGAAGTGGTGTCGGTCCAATTACGCATTTCGATGCCACAGAGCACCCGGTTCGTATCGCAGGAGAGGTTAGTGCGTTCTCACCCGATGCATGCATCACGCCCAAAGACCAAAAGCGAATGGATCTTTTTATCCAGTACGGCATGGTCGCGGCTATGGAAGCTGTGAGTGACGCCGGTCTGACGTTGCCACTCCCTAACCCCGAACGCATCGGTGTGTTGGTTGGTGTT
>JBMYRY010000200.1:0-5636 GCA_049602795.1 Bradymonadia bacterium | reverse complement strand
AAAACGCCTGCTAAGTTTAGGTCATCGAGGACAAGAAATTACGACTCTCGCTTTGGCTATTTTTGCGGTTCCCTTGCATCCCTGTGAAAAGTGCTTAATATGCCCTAAAAATAGTGATTACGGGACCGTAAAACGCCTGTAAGCCGACAGGAGGTCATCGTGGTATTTAAACTCCTCGAAAAAGTATTTAGCTCTGCTAACGATCGCGCGATCAAGCGCTTTCAGCCTGACGTTGCATCGGTCAATGCGCTTGAAGCCAAAATCAAGCAATTGAGTGATGCCCAGCTCCAGGCAAAAACAGCCGAGTTCAAAACCAAACTTGAACAAGGGGCGCCCTTAGACAGTATTCGACACGAAGCTTTTGCCGTCTCTCGTGAAGCGGCATGGCGAGTACTAGGTATGAGACCGTATGATGTTCAACTCCTCGGTGGCTTTGTACTGCACGCTGGTCAAATTGCGGAAATGAAAACCGGTGAAGGTAAGACACTCGTCGCCGTACAGCCCTGTTATCTGAATGCATTAACCGGTCGAGGCGTTCACGTGGTTACCGTCAATGATTACTTGGCTCGTCGAGATGCTGAGTGGATGGGACAGGTTTATCGATGGCTCGGATTGTCAACCGGCGTGATCATCAACGATCTTGATGACCATGAACGGCAGATTGCCTACGGCTCTGACATCACCTATGGACAGAATAATGAGTTTGGGTTCGATTACTTGCGCGACAATATGAAGTACGAGTTGTCGGACTATGTTCAGCGCGAACTCAATTTTGCCATCATTGATGAGGTTGACTCAATCCTTGTTGACGAAGCCCGAACGCCCCTCATCATCAGTGGTCCACTCGCAGGGTCCTCAGAACTATACGGGGTCGTGGACAAAATCATGCCGCGCCTCAAAAAAGACATACACTATAACGTAGACGAAAAGTCGCACTCCGCGACGATGACTGAAGAAGGTGTAGAAGAAGCGCAGCGCTTACTTAAAGTGGACAACTTATACGACCCATCCAACATCGTCATTCTTCACCACGTCAACAACGCGCTCAAAGCACATACGCTCTATCGTCGAGATAGAAACTATCTTGTCTACAATGACGAAGTTCAAATCATCGATGAGCATACGGGACGTCTCATGCCAGGGCGTCGGTGGTCTGATGGTTTGCACCAAGCGGTTGAAGCCAAAGAGGGCGTCGACATTAAGTCCGAAAACCAAACACTTGCAACCATCTCCTTTCAGAATTATTTCCGGTTGTACAATAAACTCTCCGGCATGACAGGTACTGCCAAAACTGAGGAAGAAGAGTTTCAGAAGATCTACAGCCTAGATTGCGTTGTTATTCCAACGAACAAACCCATTCAGAGGTTTGACGAACAAGATTTGGTGTACAAAACCGAGCGAGGGAAGTTCAAAGCATGTGCAGCTGAGATTAAGGAACGACATGCCCAAGGGCAACCCATTCTCGTTGGTACGACGAGTGTAGAGAAGTCAGAGATCCTCCACCGGCTCTTGCTAGCAGAGGGCGTCCCACACGAAGTACTCAACGCAAAGCATCACTCCAAGGAAGCAGCGATCGTAGCTCAAGCGGGACGCCTCGGTGCTGTTACAGTAGCCACCAACATGGCCGGTCGAGGAACCGATATCATCCTGGGTGGAAATGCTGAATATTGGGGTCAATCTCAGATCGAGAGCATGGGTATCGCTGTCCGCTATTCAGACGAATGGGAAAAGGTTGAAGACTTCGTTAAACAAATCTGTATTGGCAACGAGGACCAAGCCCTTGCAATGCGGGCAGAACACGAAGTGCTTCAAAACGTACCCGAGACGCTTATCCAAGAGATCGCAAAGACCCGAGATATCTTCGGCGATGAACAAACGAAAGTCTTGGACGCGGGTGGTCTCTTCATTCTAGGGACGGAAAGACACGAGTCCCGCCGAATTGACAACCAACTCCGAGGCCGCGCTGGTCGTCAGGGTGATCCAGGAGCCAGTCGCTTTTATTTGTCTCTCGAAGATGACCTGATGCGAATCTTTGCCGGTGACAGAATGACGTCACTCATGGATCGAATGGGGATGAATGACGATCAGCCCCTAGAGCACGGCATGATCAGCAATTCGATTGAAACAGCCCAACGGCGCGTAGAAGCTCAACACTTCGACTCACGAAAAAACCTTCTTGAGTACGATGACGTGATGAACCAACAGCGAAAATCAATTTACGACTTAAGACGCTTTGTGCTCGGAGCAGATGAGCAAGCACTGCGAGATCTTTGTCTCGATGCAATCGAAGACCTTTGCACGGGTCTTGTCAATTTGTATTGCAATGAAAAGGACCGCCCTGACAATTGGAATACCGATGCAATGCTCAACGACTTTGAAAACCAGTTCGGTCTTCCAGTTGATATCAGCGACCTACCGCGCGCCCGAAATCGCTTCGCCGAAAAAATGTACTTCACTGCCGAAGGTCCATACAAAGCGAAAGTTGCAGAGGTGAACGAAACTCAGGAAGGGCTTATGTCGCGACTTGAGAAGCAATTTTACCTCCAACAGATTGACCAGCAGTGGAAAGATCACTTGACCACAATGGACCAATTACGAACAGGTATTGGACTTCGAGGATACGGTCAACGTGATCCCAAAAAAGAATATCAGAAAGAAGGATTTAGACTATTCAGAAGTCTCGTTTCGGAAGTCAAGAGTCAGGTCATTGGACAACTGCTTCGGGTCACAGTTCAATCAGCGGAACAGGTCGCTGAAGCGGAAGCAGAATACGAACGACGCCTCGAAGAACAACAGCGCCAAATGCGCTTGTCATCGAGCGCAACCGAAGGGCCATCCCCAGATGATATTCTAGACGATGCTCCCAAACGTGCGAACCAAACCTTTCGTCGAGAACGACCGAAGGTAGGCCGAAACGACCCATGCTGGTGCGGCAGTGGGAAGAAGTATAAGAAGTGCCACATGGAGCAAGACCGTGCGAATGCTGAAGCGAGCGCATCCTAAATGAACCAATTCGGTCCGGTCCCGGGATTTCTATTCTCCGGCGTTCATTGCGGCATCAAAAAGTCTGGTGATTTAGACCTCGCTTTGGTTCACGTACCCGGTGGCGCAACCGCCGCCGGCGTCTATACCAAAAACATTGTTGTTGCAGCTCCTGTCACCCTGAGCCGAAGTCACATCGACGGCTCGGAGACCTTTGCCATCATCGTCAATAGTGGCAATGCGAATGCGTGCACCGGTCCGCAGGGAGATCGTGATGCACTCGAAATGGTGACGACAGTCGCCAATAGGTTAGGGACTACAACCGGAACAGTTCAGGTTTGTTCAACGGGCGTAATTGGGCAAACACTACCCATGTCTGCAATCAAGAAGGGTATTCCGCACGTGGTGAAAGCCCTCTCAACGGACGGGGTCAGTGACTTCTCTCAAGCCATCAGAACGACAGATCTGTATCAAAAGGCTGTGCGCGATACCATTTGCATCAATGGCACAACCTACACAGTACAAGGCGTAGCTAAGGGCGCGGGCATGATCGCCCCCAACATGGCCACAATGCTGGCATTCGTCTTCACTGATGCGCCATTGAGCAAAGCTCAACTCCACGCACTTTGGACCCGCGTATGCGACCGGACATTCAACGCTATGACTGTCGATGGCGATACGAGTACAAACGATACGGCCCTAATCTTAACAAGCGGAGACGCGGATGAGCCGCTCAGCGATGAGGCGACCGCTCAATTCGAGCGCTGCGTGAACAATGTCTGTAATGAACTCGCCCATTTAATTGTCGGCGATGGGGAAGGCGCCACAAAGGCAGTGACCATTAAGGTCACGGGAGCACCGAACCAAGACGCTGCGAGACAAGTTGCGGATGTCATTGCTCGCAGCCCACTCGTCAAGACGGCCTTACACGGCGAAGATCCAAACTGGGGTCGAATCATCGCCGCAGCGGGCAGGAGTGGTATCGACTTCAACCCGGCACTGATCGAACTACAATTCGATGATGAGCGCCTCTACGCGGACGGCGCTTGGTGCGGTGAAAAAGCGGAGTCGAGAGTTCACACCGTCATGACACAACCTCGATATACCATCACCTTAAATCTAAAGTGCGGCGAGGCGTCGGCTAGTGTATTAACCTGCGACCTCACAGCTGAATACGTGCGAATCAACGCCGACTATCGAAGCTAACGTACCGTTTGAGAGGAAAACGAATCGCTATGACGAAGGTCACTCCCAAAGTCCTCAGAGGTTTCAAAGACTACCTGCCAGACACCATGCTCAGTAAACAACGCATGCTCGACCAAATTGCTCGTGTCTTCGAGTCATTTGGCTTTGGTCCACTTGTGACGCCGGCGATCGAATATGCGGAAATCTTAATGGGCAAATACGGCGATGAAGGAGATAAACTACTGTATCGCTTTAGAGATAATGGCGATCGAGACGTCGCGCTCAGGTACGATCTAACGGTACCTCTATCACGAGTCGTCGCGATGAATCCTCAGCTTCTCAAGCCATTTAAGCGATATCAAATCGCACCGGTTTGGCGTGCTGAGAAACCTGGGCGCGGACGATTTCGAGAATTTATGCAGTGTGACATCGACATTGTCGGTGCAGCGGACATGATGGCTGACGCCGAATGCCTTCTCGTCGGCGCGAGCGCACTCCAATCAATTGGTGTAACCGATTTTATCATCCGTATAAACAACCGAAAATTACTCACCGCCCTGCTGAAAAAGTACCACATTAATGAAGGACCAGACGCTCTTGGTGTGCTGCGAACATTGGACAAATTACCCAAAATTGGAGAGGAGAAAACCCGAACGCTCTTAGCGACGGAAAATGGTCTTAACTCCACAGCTGTAGATGGCATATTTGCTTTTCTTACGCTCTCACCAAATCAGTTGGCCGACTTTTTTGAAGAGGATGAAGTCGGAAAGCTCGGCGCCGAGGAAATACAAACAGTACTGACCCTCGCAGAGGAAATGGGAATCGGTGACCGAGTTGAGGTCGACCTCAGCATTGCTCGAGGGCTCGATTATTACACCGGGACCATTTACGAAACATTCCTAACGAACGTAGATAATTTTGGCGCGATTATGTCTGGCGGTCGATACGACGAGTTGCTCGATGTCTATGGGCGTGAACGTATTCCATCTGTTGGAATCAGCTTGGGCATAGACCGACTGTTTTCAGCACTCGTGGAAACGGGGAAGATTGATCTACAAGTGGCCCCCACTCAGGTTCTCGTGACAATCTTCAATGAAAGCCTCCGCCCAAAGAGTTTTCAAATTGCTAACACACTTCGAGAAGCCGGATTCGCTACCGAGATCTTTCCTGGCACCCCCAAAATGAAGAAACAACTACAATATGCAAATCGCCGAAGTGTATCCTTCGTCATTTTCATTGGCGTAGATGAAGCTCGAGACGGACTTATAAAAATAAAGAATATGGATTCTGGCGAAGAAAAACTCGTTGCTCAATCTGAACTCATCACGCATTTGAATTCCGAGATGGCTTAAATCTCATGGTCTCGATTGAGAGCCGTGAATTCTCCAATTGAGATCTTCGCTAATTCTGAAGACCCTCTTAGATCGACCTGCTCGAGTTGTTTCCACAAAAGCATAAGTTTGTCGGGT
>JBMYRY010000199.1:0-5643 GCA_049602795.1 Bradymonadia bacterium | reverse complement strand
CAAGGATCTCCAGACTGTAGGTAATAAACTCGAAGCTGGTGAGACCGGTCTCTCACCTCAAGATGAGTTCGATGCCGCTCTGTTCGCTAACCAACTTTGCGGTCGAGTCCTTAATTTCAAAGCAAATTCATACCTAAAGAATCGGAAGAATCTGAAGCTCATGTCCCGCAGTGTACGCCTGGGTATGGGAGCGATTCGACTTGCATTGGACGAGGCAAACCTACACGCTGAACATGTTAATCCAGACAAGTTCGGCGTTATTGTAGGCGCAGGGCTAGCCCTAGGCCAAAGCAAAGACTTGGTTGCAGGTATTCGTCAGTCGTTCGACGGGAACACGTTCAGTAGTGCCCGGTTCGGCGAAGTGGGTATGCGAGCCATCAACCCTCTTTGGCTCCTCAAAGGGCTATCAAATAACGTACTGGGCTTTGCAACAGCTGAACTTGATGCGCGTGGATTTAACCAAAACTATTGTAATTCCGGCATCTCCGGGTTGCAGGCGATCGCTGAAGGCGCTTGGGCCCTCCACGAACGGAGAGCTGAAATCATCGTCGCTGGTGGATCCGATAGTGGCATTGATCCTTTCCACTATGCAGGTTTCTCCAGACTCAGGGCTCTATCCCACGCAAAAACGTCTAAAGACGTGACAAGTTTTGGCGGTACTCGAGACGGATTCGTACTCGGTGAAGGGGCTGCATACTTCGTCTTAGCACCGGAAAATCATCCAGCAGCGAGCGGATCTGTGCTCGGTCGAATTCTCGGCATGTCGACCATGACATGTGCCGAGGATCCGCTAGGAGGAGAGTCGGTCGTGGTCAAAGCATGCATCGAACGCTCATTACAGTTGGCAGGGATTACCACCAGAGATATCGGTGCTATCATTGCTCATGGCAATGGGTCCAAGCGGTTTGATCGAATCGAATCAGAGGGCATCGCTGCAACATTCGGTGCAAACTGTCCGCCCGTAACAACAAATAAACCACAGTTGGGACACACGCTAGCAGCCAGCGGTCCGATCTCACTAGCTTGTGCTCTCTATGCAGGACAAATGGGACGTGTCCCCCCCATCTCCAACCTTGAAAGCCTCGCTGCCGATTGTGCAGATATCGATGTAGTAACAAATAATCCAAGGTCAATATCTTCGCCCATTATCATCATTTTCGCCGCCGGGTTAGGCGGTCAAATCTCATCCCTACTTGTAGAGGTCAATCAATGAAATGTGTCATCACCGGTGCTAGTCGAGGTATCGGTCGCGCCATCGCGATCAATTTAGCCCAGACCTACAGTGCTCAATGTGTCCTTGTTTACCGCAGTCAAACGCACGCTATGGAAGAAACAGCTGAAGCCGTTCGTAGCGCTGGTGGCACACCGCACATCCTTCAAGCTGACCTGTCCAATACAGCTTCGGCCCAAAATGCAATCGACACATGTATTGAAACCTTTGGACGCATAGACGTTTTAGTAAACAATGCCGGAATCACTGCCGACGGACTTTCACTTCAAATGTCCGATGAACAATGGCACTCAGTGATACAAACCAATCTCAGCGCGGCATTTTTCACCGCACGGGCGGCAGCGCGACCAATGATGATGCAAAAATTTGGACGAATCATTAATTTAAGCAGTATCGCAGCCAAACGCCCCAATCGAGGGCAAGTCAATTACGTCGCAAGTAAAGGTGGGCTTGAAGCATTCACTCGAGCGCTTGCAGTTGAATTAGCGCCGAAGAAAGTCACCGTCAATGCCATCGCCCCCGGGATCATCGAGACAGAGATGAGCGCCCGAATTAGAGAGGCTGCTGGTAAAGAAATAAAGAAAAGTATCCCGGCACGTCGATTTGGACTGCCAGATGACGTGGCGCCCCTGGTCAGTTTCCTCGCCAGCGAGGGCGCTGGCTACATTACGGGTCAGGTCATTGGTGTAGATGGCGGACTCAGCGCCTAGAATTGATACGAGCTTCGCCCTGTTTAGGCGGCTGTTCGGTCTTAACCGACTGACGCTTCCCCCCTTTATACGAGAGGCGCGTCACCAAAGATTTCGTTATCGTTGCTCTCCATGGCTTGGGGTGCGTTCATGCCCTTGGAACCAGTCAGTTCAGAGAGTTCCTCTCGGAAACGAACCTTGCCAGCAGCAATTTCGCGGAGCGCGCAAACAACATCCTTATTCTTATTATCAACGAGACGCTCAGCACCTCGGTGAAGTTGTCGATAACGAGCCGATGCAAGGTGAACAAGCGCAAACTGATCTACCAATAATTCTAAACAATCTTCAACGGTTACTCGTGCCACGAGAACTCCTTTAACCAAAACATTAGATTTGTAAAACGATCGTTATAATATAGAACTAGAAGAGATTGTCAATCCCACGAATGGAACCATTGCGATGAAAGCCTTTCAATTCAGACTCGCTGCAGCCTTGCATCATCGCGAACTCTTACTTGAAATTGCGCAATCTGAACTCGCTGAAGCATTGGAGAAACTCAATCTTGCGACCGAATTGATGGAAGAATGTCAGTCAAAACTAAAGGTCTACGTCGACGCAGCTCCCCTTGCCGGTGCTCAATTCGATCCCAATCAAGACCTAATCCGTCAGCGGCATATTTATCACATCCGCCAGGAAATTGACCGCCGCCAGGCGATGATCAAACAGTTAACGGACCTTCACCAAGAGAAGGTCTCTGCCGTTGCAGAAGCACATCGTAATGTCCGTGCAATGGAATTACTGGAAGAAAAAGAAAAAGCAGCCTGGCTGCTAGAGGCAAAACGAAATGAGCAGAAGGAACTCGATGAGTTCGGCACCCGAAAGCAGCGCTAAGCTGCCTTTTTCAGGGCACTACGCAGGTACTTAACGGCTTCAGAGTGCAACTGACTAATCCTTGATTCTGTCAAATCGAGGACCCTCCCAATCTCTTTGAAGTTCAGTTCGTTGTAATAATACAGAGACATGACAAGTCTTAGGCGGTCGGGCATGTCATTTAGAGATGTGACCAATTGTTCTCTTAACTCACGGAAAAACGTGTGACCGAAAGGGTCTTCCGGTCTCGCTTGAGTGAGCAATTCCCAAGGAATCTCAGTTTGGTCCGACGCAATCACACCTAGATCATCAAAGGTTAGAAACGCAACCTGTTCGCTCTGAGCAAGCAAGCTCTCAACCTCTTCGGCGGTCAAATCAGTTTCGTTTGCTAATTCTTCTATCGTGGGTGCTCGACTAAGTTCAGCCTCGAGCTTTGCCCGCGCCTTGGCAACTCGATTGGTTTTACCGCGAGCCGCACGAGACATGTAATCGTAGGTCCGTAACTCATCCAACATGGCGCCTTTGATGCGAAACTCTGCGTACGACTCAAAGCGCGTGCCTTTGCTATCATCAAAGTTGTCTAGCGCATGAAGCAAACCGATCGTTCCAACCGAGATCAGGTCTTCGATCTCAACCGAAGATGGCAATCGGTGAATCATTCGATAGGCAACTTTTTTCACCAAAGGTCCATATTTACGTACCAAACGCTCCTGCTCGCGACGTTGCGAGACAGATGCTTGTGCTTGATATGCTTCGATCCCCTGCTTCATAAATTAGTCGTCTTCCTGCTGAAACATTCTGCGCCAGAAGAGTTGCATATTTCCGCTCGGTGGTCGAGCATCTCGTCGCCTCATCACTTCATCCGCTAAAACGCGAATGCAATCTGCTGCTGGTGAATCTCCATATGCATCAAGGAAAGGCTTTCTTTCCATCACTGCATGACTCACCGACTCATCTGCCACGACATGCCCGAAAAAATCGATCGCCACATCGAGGTATTGATCGGCGACGGTCGTAAGATATCGATAGACCTTAACAGCATCCTTCCGACTACGGACGCGGTTAACCAATAGATTAAATTTCTTAACCTGGTAGCTCTGACTCAGCACCTTTATGATCGCATAGGCATCCGTAATGGATGTTGGCTCCGGCGTAGACACCACAAGTATCTCCTGTGCCGCTGTATTGAAATACAGCACATTGTCACCAATGCCTGCCCCGGTGTCGAGGAGAACAACATCAAACTCTTGTTCTAAATCATTGAGTGAGGTCATCAAACTAAGAAACTGTTCGTCGGTAATTCGAGTCATCTCACGAATACCACTCGTGGCGGGTAGGACCGTCACGTTTGGCGCCCCCTCGATCAAAACTTCCTGTAGTGTTGCCTCTCCTTGTAAGAGTTGAAAAAGGTTTGCCTTGGGCTTAAACCCCATGACGATGTCGACATTTGCCAGTCCCAAGTCGCAATCGATCAGCAAGACACGCTGCCCTCGACGACCTAGCTCTGTTGCCAGGTTACAGATGATGTTGGTTTTGCCAACACCACCTTTCCCGCTCGTTACTGAAAATACCTGCATTCAAACTTACCTTTTCTTACCTTAGACTACCCATAAAAAAGCGATTAGTGAATATTTTTCACACAAAATCTAATCCCTTCATCCATTTTCGACTTCATCTATCTCCGTGTTCAATTTAGGGGATGAAGGACCGAGTGGAAAATTGACACGCGCGTCTTCAATGACCGAGACAAAGGTCCCCTTCTGAAGGTCGAAATAAATCACGGGCACGCCGAAGGCAGCAAGGAGTTCCCCCCCCTCGCGGCGTGTCTGCTCGTCGAAAACCAGCACCGCGCCGATCTGACCTAACCAATTATCTTGATGAGCCGCCACCCGGTAAGAAAGCCCGCGCTGCAAAGCCCACTCGTTAAGCACGGTTCGAAGTGAACTAGAAGGTAAGCAACACACACCTCCCAGCATGAAATCATCCAAACCATCTACCCAACGTGAGGGCGACGACAAAAGTAGATCAACGACCATAATCGGCTCGAGCATTGAAGACGAGCCTTTGGGGTCGAGTATGAGTAGTTCTTGGTTCATCCATCTACTCCAACTAAGCCACGGATGAGACCGTGCTCATCATCCTTAACCGCGCCACGAGCTCACTTGAGAATTCGCAGGCATCGAAAATTTTAATGTCCTCAGGAATTCGTTGACCATCGGTGGTCCACACAACTGGTAAGCCCCCGCGGCGCATTGCGGTGTAGACCGCACCAACCGAAGCCGTCTCATCTAGCTTAGTGACACAGATTCCGCTTGGTTTAAGAATTGAGAATGCATCCAAATTTTGAAAAAGGTCAGACTGCCGAGCCGTGCAGGAAACAGTCACAATGAGTTCTCCTCCCCAGCCCGCTGGAAAATAATCAAGCAACGACCTTACTTGTTTTTGCTTGTAAGGACTCTTCCCTGCCGTATCGACAAAGATCCTGTCATACGATTGAAAATCTTCGATGGCCTGTGTCAATTCCGATGGACGGGCAACCACTTTCAACGGCACGTTCAACACTTCTGAAAAACGAGTAAGCTGATCTACAGCAGCTAGACGTATCGTATCGAGTGTAATTAATGCGACCGACTCCCCCCGAAGCTTAGCCTGTGTTGCTAACTTAGCAATTGTAGTTGTTTTTCCAATCCCCGTAGCGCCCACAAAGGCCACAATTCTCGCATTGGCAATGTCATCATGCTGAGATTGATATTCGGTCATGTCCTCCGACGTTAGCGATTCGATGGAACGGATCAGGTCGCCATCTTCACAGGTAGCTTCGGGCACCTCGACAAACGCTCTCTGACTCATTTT
>JBMYRY010000198.1:0-5680 GCA_049602795.1 Bradymonadia bacterium | reverse complement strand
TGATGTCCCTTTACTCCTTTGAAGCATAACTCAAAAGAATGCCTATCGGTAGTCCGGTAGTAACGGGCGCTGGCGTGGTGTTGGAGGGAGCGGTGTCGATGGGCGCTCGGTGTCAGAGGTACTTGGCTTAGGCAGAGACCGTTGGCGGTGTTTCCGTTTCATTGGGGTCTGAGTCGGTGCTTCAAACCTTAAATCTACTGCGTCTTCTCTGTGAGTTGTCACCACATGCTCAAGTTCGGGGGTGAGGGCGATTAACGTCTCCAAAGGTCGGTCCGTTAACATAAGACCAAGAAGTTTCCAGGTTAGATTCTCGACTTCTGGAGCCGAGCTGAACACTCTTAGTTCGGAGTGCCCGAGGCGTTTGAGCCCTCTTGTCATGACGTGACGTCCAGTTGACATTACTTTGAAGAAGAACTCTAGGGGGATTGTGTCATCGTCTGCAATTCTAGAGAGAGCTCGTGCGTTCATTGTCTGCCCGGTGAGCGGATCTCTTACCCTTAGGTGGTCATGTGTCAGGCAACGTATAGTTTCAAGATGGTTCTTTATGGTCTGAGATAGCTTTGGGTGAACAGGGGTGAAGAGAGAAAATGTAGTCTTAGACGTACGGAAGTAGTAGCGAGTGTCCAGCCTGATTGGCATCTCCCGATTGAGTAAGGTTACCTCACAACTATCCAGTTTGTTTTCGAGGGTCGCTGTGGCTGAAAGTTCCCAGATAATACCGTCGTCAGCCTCTAGCGAAGGCGGCAGGCGTACTTCTTTGGGCGGCAAGGCGGGCGGGGGGGGGATTTGAGTGACCGTTGCGTCGTGGGATTGGGGAAGGTTTTGACGCTCAGTTTCTGGCTGGTCAAAGTAAGCCATCAGCAGAGTGAGCATACTGATAGTGAACAGTAAGAGGGGATAGTGTTGCTTTATCATCTCTGAGTCGTACTTTGACTGCGCAACCAGTTAGTCACCATGGACGTTGGGACCGATGTAATGCCCGCCACCCGAGCGCTCAATGAACTGAGCACCAGGTGTCAGGTCAACGTGAAAATGATTGTCGTGAGCGGCGTTGAATTCAGGTGTCAAAATAATATTGAAGATCCGGCGGTTATACATTTCTCGAGACAGTCGGTATAGCCACTCGCCTTCATCGGTTACGAAGCCTGATGTTCGCCCGTGCTCCCAATGATCTTCCACATCGTATCGGCGACCATCTCTCGTCTCGAACCACTTTAGGTCAATGGCGTTCGCGTTACCGTGTTCTGATAGTGTATCAGTGCCTGCAATCACTCGGCAGTTATAGGTCCCAATGTGCCCAACACGCACAACATCAAGTTCCTCGAGTAATTCGCTTAATCGCAGCAGCGCCCTCGCAAAGTAGCACGTAACGAACACGGGCCCGCGTTGATCACTGTTGTGGACGTGGTAGTCAATGGCGCCAATGGGGCTTTGAACGAGCACTGGAGTATTGAGCCGGCATGTTAAGTCCGGGCGGCCAGCTGGACTGTCGTCAGGTGAAGAGGACACACTGTATTGAACGCCGAGTTCAGTCAACGTATTGAGACATGCTTGATTCACATTTGCCGGGGGCATCATCTCCATCGAACTTTCGCCAGGCACACATACGCCAACATTATTGGGGGGTTCTCCCGCTCGGTCTCGCGCTTCGCAGGTGTATCCGGGTCGGCAGCCGGAAGTGGCAAAAAAGGTTGAGTCACATCGCTGTACACACACGCCGGACGAAACTACGTCGGCCGCGCAAAAAGTAACGGGCATTCCATCCCGATCCGGGCAGAGTCCAGAACAATCCTGGGTGCACATGCCACGCGGAAAGCCATCGCCTTCTGTAAGACAATAGCCGCCATCAAAATCACAGTCTCCATCCTGTGCACACGGACCTCCAATCCAACCGGCATTGACCATGGGGTCTGGAGGCAAGGTCATAGACATGTCCTGTGCTGGGGTCACCGAAGCATCCTGCGGTAAGTTCATGTCCATCACAGGCGTTAGCCCGGCATCTGAGCCTCTGTCCGGTTGAGTCACCATCTGATCAGTTTGAGGTGGAGTCAACGGGGTGGTGGTGTCTTGCGAACTGGTTTCATCGTCGCTGCACGCGACAAGTCCAATAAGGGTAACGATAAGAAGTAAGTCCCGCATGCACGCTCTCCTCAAGATTAGCAGGGGGACCTTATCAGATGCGCTGTGTTGAATCGAGCGGAACTCTTTAGCATTTAAAATACGGACGCTTGCACTCGCCGTGTGTCATTTATTTCGTTTTCGTTGTTGCCACGAAAGGGCACAAGAACGCGTTTTACTTCATTGATCTAGGAATAGACCGGGAGACCTCTATCCGACAAGGACAGTGGAGAGAGAAGATTAGGTCGAACGCATGTCTTTATGACCGACATATGCGGATGCAGGGCGCGAAAAAACGTTCGTAAGCGCTCTCTCCAGCAGGGTCTTCTTGGAGACTTCCTCTTCCGTAGATACCAGTGACAACTTTGGGGTTTCCAAGCGTGCGATGTCGAATGGTTCGTCAACACCCAATGAGATGAGATCACCTGTCAAGGGATCGGGGCGTCTGGAACGTTTCGCAAGTTGGAAGAATTGTCTCCCACGGTCACCAGGGGCTTTACCGTCTTCATCTGTACGTTCTTGAGCGGGCACTTCCTTTGTTGCTTGCACCGCGTCATCAGGTGCTTCTTGCGTGCCAGCAAGGTTGGTCGCACCAGCGGCGTTGAACTGCTGTGAGTCCCGGACTCCCGTGTCGGCTTGCACCATACTTTGGGCGCCGCCTAATTGATTGATTCCAGCCACTCAACCCCCTTGATATACGCATGATAACAAAACGCACGATATAAATCTGATCTTTATGGCGAAAGACCTCTGTTTTTGGGGAATTTTGACAGAATTACCTCCACATGCTACCGACTATTTAGGCACCGGCAGAGCGTTCGGAGGACACCCTTGTCACGGCGGGCATCAGATTTTGACGTATCGAGTAAGATCGCTGTCCGGCTGTTAGCGGTATGCCTGATTGGGCTCTTACTGCATTACTTGTCGCTCGTGGTGATTCCGATGGTATTCGCGATCCTGATCTGCCTGCTCCAATTTCCGATTATTCGCTTTCTTGCGCAACGGCGGTTGCCTGTTGCTGTCGGTCTCTTCGCAGCAGAGATCTTGGTATTTGGACCTTTGCTAGCCTTCGGATATCTATTGGTGAGTTCGCTGGGTCCTCTCGCCAAGCAATTGCCCTTTTATCAGGAACGCTTGCTTCGGCTTTCATCGGACGGTCTTACCTATGTCCTTAATGCAATTGGACAAGATGGTGGAGACATCGCATTGAGAAAGGAGATCGTAGACAATGTTCTGCGTGGTGTGCTTCAAGAAGGGGTTGAAATTGTTGAATCCAGTTTGGGGGCAGTGACCTCGGCGATTGGAGGTCTCTCGCTCACTGTCGTCTTCAGTGTGTTTATTCTTTTGGAAGCGACACGATGGAGGGAAAAGTTTTCAGATGCCTTCAGTAAGAAGCACCCTTTGCTTCTTTCGATGTCGACGATTGGTCAAGATGTTCGGCGCTATGTGCTCGCGAAGAGTTGGTTGAGTATCTTGACGGGGGGATTGGTATGGCTATGTCTCGAAGCCCTCGAAGTTGATTTTGCAATTTTATGGGGACTGATTGCGCTCCCCCTAAATTTCATTCCCACGGTAGGTGCTATTATTGCTTCTGTTCCCCCAATATTGATCGCGATCGTTGATCCAAGTTTAGACTGGGTTAGCGTCGGAGGAGTCGTTTTTGGACTTGCAGTAATCAATGGGCTCGTAGGTACATTACTCGATCCAAAATATGTGGGTAACGCTGTGAAGCTTTCGCCGTTAGTGGTGCTTTTGTCAATGATCGTTTGGGGTCTAATGTGGGGACCTATGGGCATGTTGCTTGGGGTACCAATTATGGTCGCTGTCAAGCTTGTCTTAGCTCAGAGTGAGGAGTTTAAGGCGGTGGCAAAACTCATGGACGCCTAAGTGGTTTTTCATGACTCGCAGAGAGGAGTGCAGTGGTTACCTGAGGTGATTCGGTCAACAACTGCCCCCTAGACTTCGTCCCTTGCGTCTGTCGCTTCAGAGTGCCCCTCGGCTGGTCAATTTTTTCAAAATCTTTGTGAGGGATGCACGTTCTTTATCGTTGAGCTTCTGTTCATGTCCTCTGGCGAGTAGCTTGAAGCTGTTGAGGTTTTTTTTTGTTGTCTTCAAGGTCCCAAATGTGAGGGCTCGATAGTACGATTTGAGCCAAAGCACATGGGTTTTGCTATTCTTTTCATTCAGCTTTTGAGCCTGTGTGAATGCTTCGTCGAATAGGGCCTTCGCTGCGTCTAATTCGTTGGATCTCTTGGTCAGAAATCCAAGGTTACTCAAGGCGGTTACGAGGGATTCTGGGTGGGTTGCGTTAAAGTCTCGGGCAACTTCCACGGCGGTTGTGTACGCGTCACGGGCGCGCTTTACTTTCTTACGCTTCGAGAGATAAGCCCCTAGTTTACTGTGTGCGAAAAACAGTCGACGCAGTTCTTTACTCGATTTTGACTTGGACCTGACAGTTTCGGTTAGCGCATTGACTTCATCGAGTGCATCAGCATTGAAGTCTGGACTGATTGAAATGTGGTCTAGTATCGCCTCGGCGAGTAGCACTTTTGCCATGAGGTCGAGGGGCTCCAACAGCGTTCGACGCCGTCTCCAATCGAGATTGAGGGCTGCGAAATGTGATTTGAGTTGGTGGCTCTTTGATTCATCGGCGATACGTTTTGATTCATTGATAAACTTCTGTACCTGAATTGCGAAAATCAAAGGCTGCGTTGTTGACTCAATGCCGGCCATTAATGAACGCAGGGCACCGTCAATAAAGGCGAGTTGGTCCTTGAGTTCCTCAGATTTACTCATTTTTTGTAGGACGATATACTGAAGATCGCTGGTCGCAAGACGTGTTTGTTCTAAGGGAGACACAATGCGAAAGCCCTCAATGAGCAGAGATGCGAGATTCTTGCCCGCCTCTATGATGTCGTCCTCCGGTGTACTCGGCGTTTTTGCCCAGTCTAGGAAGGCTGCGAGAGTTAATTCTCGCAACGATTCTTCCAGCATCCCGCCTTCCAATAATGAGCGACTTCGCTCCATCACGGACTTCCGAAGCACGCGTGCTTCATCATGTTGATGTAGTTGGGAGCGAACACGTGCGAGCTGTAAGATTGTGTTTTGCTGTTGAAGCAGTCTTCGTAAATCGTCTGGATTCTCGTTGTGGGCCGCGCCGAGTGCGTCGATTGCTTGCTTCAAGTGGAAGATTTGGCCCATGTTGTCTTCTTCAACAAGGGCTTCACGGTATCGTTGGAGCGAGAGCTGAGCTTTATAGATCGGGCTTTGCTGGGCTAGGAGGTTCTCCTTTTCTCGGTCATCGACGACATACCACATCCATCCGGATACAAGTGTGCCGATCACAATACCACTCAAAAGACCCGTGCGAACACTTTGTCGTCTCTTACTCATACGCCTTGTTCGATATCGCTCGCCATTAGTGTTTTTTCCATACTAGTACCTTTAGAGGAGCGGGTCCAAGGGTGGGATGATCTACGGGCTGGGGACAGACCCGTTCGAATTCAAAATCAGACGATAGACCATCCTTTACCCGCTTGGCGAAACTGCGGGGTAATGTTTG
>JBMYRY010000197.1:0-5683 GCA_049602795.1 Bradymonadia bacterium | reverse complement strand
ATATCTTGGTTCGTCATAATTAAGCTTTCATGATGGACAAGGAGTTTCTGAGAGAATGTTATCAAACTAAAAATATAAGCCCCATAGGCTCAAAATCGCAACTCCCCCAGGAGTGAGCGAAGCCCGTTGCTCTATAACTTTCTGCCGTTCGCTGTCCCCGTTTTGTCTCCATTTTGAGGATAACCTGGGGCGACTGGGGGCGAATTTCAGTGGGAGCGGGCGGGCTAAGTGGTTGAAATCACGTGCTCAGGCAGAGGTTCTAAACATTGAACCGAAATGTAATCTGCTGCGTAACCATTTGTAAATCCAAGACTTTCAATATCACTTTCCCCGTTTATCACTGAGGCTTCGCTATACGTTGGCAAATTCCGACCGATACCGCACCATACCTGAGATGCGATCGCCTACTCCCTCTATCAGCTCAACAAGCATAAAATATTCGTCAGGCACGTCGTACTCGCAACGGACTCCAAACTGGCTTGCCTTTTCAAACCCAAAGCGGGGGTAGTAATCGGCATGACCGAGGACAATGACGGAACCAACGCCGGCTCGTTTGCAGCGGGCAAGACCCGCTGTAACGAGCAGAGAGCCGACGCCTTTTCGTTGAAACTCTGGAAGCACAGCCATTGGAGCGAGCCCCACCACTGGGTATTCTCCATTGTTCGACTCTACCGTCACAGGGCTAAACAAGATGTGTCCAACGATGCGATTGTCTTGAACTGCAACGAGGGAGAGAGCTGCCTTCGCATTGGCTCGTAGTTCATCTACAAGGTTTGCCTCTGCTGGACTCGGGAAGGCTGCAAGGTTTAGGTGTCGGACCGCTGCAAAGTCTTTCGGCTGTTCTGGCCGAATCACAACATTCCTTTTTGCCTCGCTCATCCGACGCTCTATACGTTAAACAAGAAGTGCATGATGTCGCCATCTTCGACGATATATTCCTTGCCTTCAGCGCGTAGACGCCCGGCTGCCTTTAGACCCGCTTCGGTCTTGTGCGTCTCAAGGTCTTCCAGGGTGTAGACCTGGGCACGAATAAAGCCGCGCTCAAAGTCGGTGTGAATGACACCTGCAGCCTGTGGACCCGTGGCACCAACGGGAATTGTCCACGCACGGATTTCCTTCTCACCTGCGGTAAAATAGGTGCGTAATCCAAGGAGATTATAGGCTGCGCGAGCAAGCTTATTGAGACCAGGCTCTGTCAAGCCCAAGTCTGCTAAGAACTCAACTTTCTCGTCATCTTCCAGCTCGGATACCTCAGCCTCAATCTGACCACTGATCCAAATTAATCCAGCCCCCTCGGCATCCGCGTGCACTTGTACCTTCTGTACGAATGCATTGCCGTCTACTGCGGAATCCTCATCCACATTACAGACATAGAGCACAGGTTTGATGGTGATGAATCCACCACTCTTAAGCGTCGCCAATTGTTCTTCATCCCACTCACCACTACGAAGTGCAGCGCCTTCAGCAAGCAGGGCATGCCCCTTCTCAAAGATGGCAATCTTTGCAATCGCCTCTTTGTCTTGTCCCCTCGCCTTCTTCTGTAGACGCTCGAGCTGTCGTTCCATGGACTCAAGATCAGCAAGCACAAGTTCGGTATCAATAGTCTCAATATCGCGAATCGGATCAATGCTACCTTCAACATGGGTGATGTCCTCGTCTTCGAAACAACGCACCACATGCAGCACCGCATCCACCATTCGGATATGTCCGAGGAATTGGTTACCCAAACCTTCCCCTTGGCTCGCCCCACGGACCAACCCAGCAATATCCACGATTTCGACTGAAGCAGGAATCACCTTCTGGGTGGGGATCATGGTTTCGATCCGACCCAGTCGCTCGTCAGGAACGGGCACGATGCCTACATTTGGTTCAATCGTACAAAACGGGTAATTCGCGCTCTCTGCGCCTGCGGCTGTGAGTGCGTTAAAGAGCGTAGATTTGCCGACGTTGGGCAATCCAACAATTCCTGCCTTCATAGGGGGCCTCCAAACTGAATTGAGCGCACACTATGAAAGACAGCGTCAGTTTTCAAGATGAACCGTACCCCCTAGAACCAGGGGGTCGGTTTTATTGACAGGTTGCTGCGACGTTGGGGTCGTTTGTGAAGCAACTCGTAGGTGCCGCACATACGTTAAGCCCCTGCTGTACATCGCATTGACTACCAGCCTGAACCACGTCCGGTGACTCTAGCGTCAAGGATGCCGGTGTCGACAACTCGTCCAGGAGATCACTCAACGAAAATTCAACGCTCACAATGCTATCGAGTTCAGCCTGGGTGAAGTTGATGGGCAGATATGCCGCTCCGCTCACTGTGCCATTGCCGTTATCTGTTGGCACATCCCCCACAAGGAACGGTCCAGGTACGCCATTCATCGCCACCTCATCGCCATTTGCATCAAGGAAGGTGAACTGAGCACCTGCAATTGCGAGTGTCCCTTCAATCCCGGTATACGACGCAGCGACAATATTCGCATCAGCATTCAAGAACGCCCGCGCCGTTGAGATACTCGCCGGCACCAATGTCTCTGCTTGCAGTGTATAGTCACCAACAACATCCGAATCGGGGTCGTAACTGCCGTCTACAATCACGTACAGCGTCTCCCCCGACGACACAAATGCTGCCGTCATAGCTGGATTACCTGAATCTGCATCACATGCGATTTCAGTCTCGATTAAGTCACACGCCTGTTGAACGTAAACGGCTGGCGGATTGAGCGCCGACGCCCCCGTACCTTGTACCGTGAAGAGATAGGTCGCATCAGCAGGTCCGGTGAACGAGTAGGCAACGTAGCCCTCGCCACCACCACAGGTGCCTTCAAAGTCTGCTGACGCAGTCGTTGTGGTCCCGCTCACTTGCCAGCCCGCGCCACCAGGAGAATTAGTCAACTCGTACCCAGCTTGTGCAATATATGCCGGGCAGTAGGCATCAGGGAGGGCGCATACGGCCGGAATCTGATCCGAGGCATCAGGATCTCCACAGAAGGTACCGGAAATACACCGATTCAGCCCACCGTAAGGGTCACACGCTGTGCCTTCGTTGATTTCATTCGGCAGGATCGGCGAGCGCGTCAAGCTGCCACTCATCAATCCAGTGTTATCTACAAGTTTGACGCGGACATCCTGCCACACAGGAAGGTAACCCTGGTCAAAACCAAACTCTTGGAAGATTAAATCCTCTCGGTAGCTATACTGACCTGGCGTTCCACCATTGGGTCGAAGACCTGCATCAAAGGAAATCACTGCGGGACTCGCGCCAGGATTTAGCACATCAGCCCCATTTGCATCCAAGAGTTCGAGCGTAAATGATACAATGCCCCCCTCTGGATCAGATCCATTCACCGATATCCCAAACCCAAGAGAATCGGGGTCGTAATAGGCGGTTAATGCAGTGATCGTTGGCGCTGTCTGGTTTCCGCCCGTTGGACAAACCGCATTTGCACCGCCCGGTGTACCGGTGTTTAATCCATCACCATAGCTGAGGCTATTCGGGGTTTCGCACCAATCAAGATATGGTGGCCATATGTCATTGGCATAGGTAGCCGTATCAGACATCTGTTGTGAAGCGGCGTTTGGATGGGACTGATTCGCATCCCAATATACTTCATTAATAAGTTCACCATCGGTACCCGTTAAGCTCAAAGAGTAATTACCGGTTGTGACATTGAAGTTTGCATCATCGCCCCAAATATAGTCATGTGTTGCACCGCCATTCACTGCTAAATCCCCAGAAACACCCAGTGAAATGTAGCTGTCGGGCTCTAGAATGAGCGGGTAGGTCACCGTGTGGACCTTTGGTCCAGACGTCAACACGACCCCCCTTAGATCAAGGTATAGATTTGACGTATTGCGAACCTCAAACCAATGACCCGTCCCTGTGGCTGTCCAGGGGTCTGGCACCATCATAATTTCAGTGATGACGATCTCGTCGCCATTCAATCCATCAAGCGTTGGCACAACCGGAATAATGGACGGGTTCAACACCCTCATCCCAGCGGCATTGTGAATCTCATAGCTTTCAACACCACCATTCTGAAGCACCTCATAGCCGTCCCCATCACAATATGCCCAGGTTGCCCCGCCATCAAGACTCACTCGATAAGCCATGTCGTACGATCCAGCCGAAGGCGCTGATATACTCGCCTCGTATCGATCTCGATCGGCATCATCTCCCGCGCCTACCCATCCAGCATTGGGGGTCGCGTCTGTCCAAGTCCAATTGCCGCTCGGTAGAGTTTTCGCTTGTCCATACCCGAACTGAACGGACATATTTTGGCCGGGATCATTACCATTCGAAACATCTGTGATCCCTGCCTTCTCAACCATGCCGTATACAGTGACATTGTCATTAGGATTAACAATCACACCGAGTGGTGTATCTACACGGCAGTAATCCACGGATGTCTTACACACACCTTCGACACACGCACCAACCGCACAATCTCCCGTCACGCCGCAGCTGTCGCCTAAACCACATCGGTCCGCACACGTGCTGCCACCACAATCCACATCGGTTTCATCTTGGTTCGTAATACCATCGCTACATGTCGGCGCATTCATACACACACCGCCTTCACAATAATTGCTCTGGCAATCAACATTCTGATTACAGTTATTGCCGTTACTACAGTTTCGCCCCTCACCATTGCATTGGAACCCACCGCAATCGACATCCGTTTCAAAGCCATTGAGCAATCCATCCGAGCACGTGGCACCGCCACCACCACCTGGTGCTACACAAACGCCTGCTTGACACGTGTAGCCTTCGCCATGAGACGGTGGCGTCGTCGGTCCAAATGAACCGTTAGAATCGCTGCATTCGCTATCTTCAAAGCAATCGTCACACTGACCAAATACGCAGACACCTGCACAATCCGTGTCAGCCTGGCACCCCGCAAAATTACACGCGCCACATGTCGCACCACCACAGTCAACACCGGTCTCATCGCCATCTTGGACGCCGTTGCCACACGTGTCCCCAGCAGGTTCATCGCAGTTATTGATGCCGTCTCCGGTATAGCCATTAAAGCACTGACAGGTTCGCTCACCGCCAACAACATTGGTGCAGGTCGCGTTGATATGGCAACCGCCATTATTAGTGGCGCATTCATCAATATCCGTGCAGGTAACCCCGTCTCCTTCGTAGTACTGATTACACGCACAGCTATAGCCTGGGTCGCCCACAGCGTTCGGTGTCAAATCAGTACAGACCGCATTTTGACTACAGTTGTTTTGTCCATTGGAACACTCATCCACATCATCGAGTAGCACCACGAGTTGCCCGGCAGTATTGGTAACGTAGACATTTGCTTCATTTCCCTCTCCGTTTGTATCGCAGTAAGTATAGGTGCTACCACCATCAACGGTTACCCGGACGACGTAATCAAAATTACCTTCTGACCCAAAGGTCACTGTGCCCTGATATTCATCATTGTTGCCATACCCAACATTAGGCGTCATATCTGTCCACTGCCAACCAAACGCTTGAGCGGGATCCGTACCGTCAGGACCAACCCCAACAGATAGTTGTACAGCCGGATCTGCGTCAACGACATCAGGTGTCAAGTCAGTGATTCCACCCTCATAAATTCGCCCATAAACGGTCAGACTATCGTTAACCCGCCCAGTATGTGTAGCCGGATGTTGCAGCACACACCAATCAACAAGATTGGCAGGAGCCACACAA
>JBMYRY010000196.1:0-5715 GCA_049602795.1 Bradymonadia bacterium | reverse complement strand
ATCTCAAAGAGGAGAAATATCACCTGATCAGTGGGTATCGACGGATGGTCGCACTCGAACACGCGCAATTCACTCACGTAGACGTGCGCATTACTGCAGAGTTAGACCCAGAGACTGCTGCGGCATTGTATATTGCGGAAAATTGTTTGGTTCGTGGGGTGTCGCTCTCCGAGGTCCGACGTTTAGAAACACTTGTGCAAGAACGTCAGGGCTTCTTGGGACCAATTCGCTTGTTGAAAGAAGATGACGATGCACTGGAAGAAGAGATGACCCTGGGCGACGTCGCTGAAGAAACTCGTCATCACCTGTCGGAAGCGGCGGCTTGGATTGCTGCCCTTCGGCCACATTGGCGCGCCCTACAATCCGAAGATAAAACATCTCTCGTTGCCCTTATTCGCTACCTAGCGCACGTGGCGAAGGCAAACCACTGACTCAATGACCACCTTGATCGAAAACCTTCGACGGCGTAGTCGCCTGGTTCAAGACATGAGAGCTTATTTTCACCGAGCAGGCTATACAGAGGTCCAAGCCCCTTGCCTGATCGATATCCCGAGCATAGAGCCTCACATCGATCCCCTCGCAGTGGTCAACACCCAAGGGGCAAAAAGATATCTCCACACGAGCCCAGAATATGCGCTAAAGAAACTGCTCGGCGCCGGCATGGGTGATTGCTTCAGTCTCGGTCCGTGTTTCCGCGACGAACCAAATTCACCTCATCATTCTCCGGAATTCACCATGCTCGAGTGGTATGCCACTCATCGAAATTTGGTCGACTTAATGGACCAGACAGAAACATTCATCAAAACCATCTGGAATAACGCCGGGCGGCCCCGAATCGAGAGAGAAGGTTACAATATCGACATGGAGGCGCCATTCAGTCGCGCAACCGTATCCGAGTTGTTCCAACAGTATATGGGTCTATGTCCAATAGAGTTGAATACCTACGAAGCCTTAGCCCACGCCGCTGACTCAAAAAAGTTGCGATACTCGAAAACGAACACCGATTTTGACAGTCTCTTCCATCAACTCTTTCTCAATTACATCGAGCCCAACATTGGACGTTCTCGCCCGGCTTTTGTGTGGGGTTGGCCGCCAAGCCAAGCAGCATTGGCCTGCCTCAGTCTCGAAACCTCTCCTGTCGCTCTGCGCTTCGAACTGTATGCGGGCGGACTTGAGCTTGCGAACGCGTTCGAAGAACTGACCGATTCAGACGAACAACGTCGCCGATTCGAAGGAGAGCAACAAGAACGGACAGAACTAGGCAAGACCGTCTTCCCACTCGACGATGACCTGCTCTCTGCGTTGCCGCTCATGCCGCCAACATCTGGGATTGCCCTCGGCGTAGACCGACTTATAATGCTTCTATTGAACGTCAATTGCATCGAAGAGGTAATTGCATGACCACCGCGGATTCTCGCATTAAATTTATCGAAACGTGTACGAGTACCAACGATCTTGCCCACGAACTTCCCTCCACTGAATCAGTATGTGCGATTGTAGCAGCCCACCAATCTAAGGGACGGGGTCGCCTCGGTCGTCATTGGGTCTCAGAAAAGGGACAGGGTCTCTATCTTAGCTGGCGCTGTACGCCGCCAATTCCTCCTGCGCAAGGCGGCGCATTACCCCTTGTTGCAGCGGTTGCAATTCATCAACTATGCGATGAGCTTGGGATTGACTCGACCTTGAAATGGCCCAACGACATTTTGGTCCAAGGCAAGAAACTCGCTGGCATTCTGTGCGAGGCACGCATACACGGAGAGCAATGGCATGCAGTGATTGGTGTTGGTCTCAATCTTGCTCCACCGACCATGGGCTGGACCCAAAATCTAAACGCAACATCGATTCATGAGGAAATCGGCGTCGTAGTTGATAGAATAGTGCTAGCAAGTAGACTCATCGACCAGTTGGAAGACGTCCTTCGTCGATTCAAAGTCGGTGGCATGAGTTGGCTGGTAGCACAGTGGACCCTGAGAGGACCTCAACTCGGCACCGTCTTTGCGCATAATGGCAAGACTGGCTCGTATGAGGGGCTAACGGAAGACGGGGCGATTCGATTACGAATCGATGGTTCAATCTCGATTGTCACCGCTGGTGACGTAGAACTAGTTTAGTGGGAGCGCGGTATGTTATTCGCGATTGACATAGGCAACAGCCACACCGTATGCGGAGTGTATGATGGCACGCAACTCCGTGCACATTGGCGTATTAGTACTCAATCAAGTCGAACAAGAGATGAGTTGAGAGCGATGTTGAGTACCTTGTTTCTCAGCGAACCAAATCTACAAGCCGACCACATCGATGCCGCAATCATCGCCAGTGTCGTTCCGGCGATGACCCAAGTATACGAACAAACCGCAACCGATCTCTTCAACGTAAATGCTCGTATTGTTGGACCGGGTCTCAAGACGGGGATGCCCATTCGTTATGAAGACCCAAGAGAAGTCGGGGCTGACCGCATCGTCAACGCCGTCGCCGCGTATCGTAAATGGCAGACTGGTGTCATCGTCGTTGACTTCGGTACGGCTACAACCTTCGATGTCGTATCACTTGATGGCGCCTATTTGGGCGGGGTAATTTGCCCCGGGATAAAGATCTCTAGCGAAGCCTTATTTAATCGCGCAGCGAAGCTTCCAAAGGTCGCCTTTAATCGACCAAGGTCCGTGATTGGCAGGAATACAGTGTCGAGCATCCAATCCGGTCTTGTATACGGATACGTGGGTCTCGTAGAGGGTTTAATCGCTCGTATCAAAAGCGAATTGGACTTCGACTGTAAAGTAATCGCCACGGGCGGACTGGCGAGAGAAGTTGCGGCCAGTACGAATCATATCGAAGAAGTAGACGAGATGCTCACTCTGGAGGGATTACGAGTCATTCACCAACTTAACACCCAGCAAGTGGAAGCGAGTTGAAGATGGCACTGGAGTTGATGCAAATCCCTTTGGATAAGTTCCCAGCGGAAGCCCGCCGCTTCGTTGAGCCAAGTGCGCCACAACAAATGCAACGGATGGTAGCGGACGCACTTGTGCCAATGAAACCGATCATACAAGTCTGCTCACTCTATCAATTCGCCGTTGGAGAGGACAAATCCCTCGCCGAACGTGCCACCAAATCACTGAGTAAAATTCCTATTCCGACGCTGATCGAAGTCGTCAAGAAGCCACTCTTGCCACAAGTTCTGCACTGGGTGTGCATTACGCTCGCGAATGTCCGAGAAGTAACTCGTACGGTACTGACCAACCCCAAAGCCCATATGGACACGCTCGTCGCTGTCGCAAAAGTAGCCGATGAAGGCATCTGTGAACTGCTTTCTCGCAATCAGACCCGTCTCGTACAAGACCCGAGCTTGGTTGAGAGCCTGTTTCTCAATCCCAACATGCGCGCGTCCTCCGTTGACCGTATGCTCGACTTTGCAGCTCGAAACAATATGGCGCTCGAAAACATTCCAGGCTACGAAGAAATCATCGCGGACATCCAAGGTCGACCTGTTCAAGATGCGGAGGCTGAGGCTCGCGTAGATGAAGCCTTTCGCAAACGAATCGCCGAGGCAAAAGAAGAACAAGAGACCACCGAAACACGCGCTGAAGGTCCAGTTACTGCGCGCGCCTACATCGACGACGATGAGGGAGAAGAAGAACAAAAAGGGTCAAAGTCTGCCGCAGGTCGCATCCGAGAATTGAACATCGCTCAGAAGGTGCGACTCGCCATGATGGGCTCCGCCACAGATCGAGCCATTTTAATCAAAGATACAAACAAAGTAGTGGCGCGAACAGTGATCCGTAGTCCTGGGCTCTCTGATTCGGAAGTACTTAAGTTCTCGAAAAACAAGGCCCTGTTAGAAGAGGTCATCGCATATATTGCCGGCAACAAGAAATGGACCCGGCACTATCAAATAAAGAAAAACCTCGTAGGCAACCCCAAGACACCAATTGCTCAAACCATGAAGTTTCTCTCGCACCTCAGAACGCAAGATCTTCGTCTCATTGCTCGCAGCCGAGACATCCCCGCTCCGGTCGCAAAAGCGGCTAATCAACTCGTTAAGAAGCGCCTCGAAAGGTAGCGATTCGCCGTTTGACAAGCCCATGTTTCTTGTTCACAACGCTAAACCAGCGGAGTTCCGCAGAGACGCCGCTGTCTAGACGACTGATTTCCCCATAATGCACGAGACCGGGCTCTTCGTCATGATGTCCATCGTGAGCCAAATGTTCCCATGACCCAGGATTAAGCCAGATCACCCGACCATGTGATTCACAAGTGGCTTGATGCGTATGCCCGAACACCACAATCGGTACGCGAGCAATTCGTCCAATATCGTTTGCAATGTCTCCCAGTTGTGGATGTAAATCTGCATGGGGTCGACCTCGGTCCAAGAACCACCACAACGCCATGGCGAACAACCCCAGCAGCAGTGCAAACGAGAATCGTGCATGATAATTCGACATAGCGAGAGCGACCCAAAACAAAGTAAGTCCAATCAGAATTGCAATCCGGTCCAACTGTAAGGCTCGAACGAAGACCGCTGCAGAATGTCCAACAGGATCAGCCTTCAAGGCATCAAGCAAGTAGACCCGACGTTGATTCCATCCAAATCGCCGGGCAATATGAACGAGTCTTTCTCGACGAGCAAATCGATTATCCCCTTGATTTTCATGCCACTCTCGTCTTTCTGACAACATGGCCGTCCAGTACATGAAAAAAAAGTGGAATGCAGCCCACAAAGCTAACATTGACTCCCGTATGGAATGACTACGCACCCAGCCATAAATTTTAGTCCATGGCGCTTGCTCTAAATCATAGATGGGGAAGGATGGTACTCGATTCGCAAAATATCTCAGCCCAAAGTGTGCAAAATTAGGTGCGAGTTGTGCACTTTCGAAGATCGAGGTTGGTACAAGCGGATCGGCGAATGTGGTGTATGGATCAAATCGGTGCCCATGTTCCATGTACACGAAAGGCGGAGAGAGAAAAAACCATGGTTCAATTTGAATCGCATCCTCCGATTTTACGCGAGCTTCCGATGGCACCTTGTCCAAAATGTACGAACGGAGATCATGCTGAATCGACTCAAAGCACAAATCCACGTCATGGTTACCAATGACAAACACAATTCGACCACCCGCCGACACAAATCGGGCGAAGGCTTCAAAGACTCGCCGGTGAAGTTGCGCAATGAGTCCTAGTTTCCATCGAGATCGTGACTCTTCGAATGACAAGCCATATAGCTTCTCTTGACTGCCATCGATAGGGGGTGTTTGAAACGTTCCAGTTTCAGGCTGAACATCAACGTGAAGGAAATCAAAGATGTCACCATTCAACACCAAGACGCGTTCAGTGGCTGCTACGGCGCCGTTCAACAGTACAGTCTCAAAAAAGAACGATAAGGCCCGGTCCATTTTGACAACAGTTCTTAATTTAGAAAACGCTAAGGGCGCACCAGAGCGAAGGCGTTCAGTCTGAGAGCGCAGAGTATGTCCCAGATGTAAATCTGAGATGATGGTATACTTGACCGGTGCGTCTTGAATATTCACCTCAAAAGCATACGGTGTCTACGTAGACAAAGTAAACCCGAAGACACCCGACTAAGCGCTCAGCGTCGCCAAATCATCATAACCATGAACGAGGGCTGAAACGAGTGCGGTCAACTTACCCGTTGGTACCGAGGAAAATGCGATGCGAATCAAACCACTCGTCGAAATAACGCCCAGGTCATAATGTTCA
>JBMYRY010000195.1:0-5725 GCA_049602795.1 Bradymonadia bacterium | reverse complement strand
TAAGTTTTTATTCGTTAGCGCCACCGTACCGTCCAGAGTCGACGTGCCCACAACCTGAAAGTTGGACGACACGCGAACGCCGCCATCATTCTTGATCTGAAGTTTGCCATCGAGGTTCTGATCATCATCTGGCGCCACATAAATCCGTGCATCAGTGCCAGCCCACGTAATGAAGCCGTCGGGACCGGGGTCAGCAATCGTGATGTTATCAACACCAGAAACTGACTTATTCGCCAAAGCAAGTCCATTGACGAGACTCAGGTTTCCTGTAATTCGAACATCATCTTCGAGACTAATGCCTCCGTCATTTCTTACTCTCAAAAAGCCATCGACATTTTCGCCATCTAGCGGCGCAACAAAAATATCTGCCCCAGTGCCGTTCCATCGGATTGCCCCATCGAGACCTGGGTCATTAAATGACAGCGTGTTCAGATTGCTTAAATTATGATTCGTCAGGTTGACGTTCCCATTAGTGGTAAGTTCGCCGTTTAGCTCGGTTGTGCCCGTTACTCGGACATCGTCCTCGAGACTAATGCCACCATCATTTCGAATCCGTAAAAAACCGTCCTCATTACCGTCGTTGAGTGGTGCAACGTATACACTTGCATTGGTGCCGGTCCATCGGATCGCCCCATCCGGACCAGGGTCAGAGAAACTCAACCCATTGAGTCCAGACAGATTCTTGTCCGTCACGTCCACGTTCCCGTCGAGGGTGGTTGAACCGATAACAGACAGTGAGTTAGTAATTTCAACGCCTTCGTCATTTTTTAGTTTCAACAGTCCATCTGCGTTGGCGTCGTTAGGTGGGGCTACATAGATACGAGCATCTGTACCGCCCCAGGTAATGAAACCGTCGGGGCCAGGATCATTAATGGTCAAATTCGCGACACCCGAAAGACTCTGATCCGGTACGACGAGACCGCCCGTAACATCAAGACTTCCGTCGATCCTTACGTCACCTTCAAGACTGATGCCCCCATCATTGATAACTCTTAAATAGCCATCTGCATTACTGTTATCCAAAGGCGAGACCACGATGCGCGCGCCGGTGCCCGACCACGTGAGTCCTTCTTGCGGTCCGGGATCTGCAATATACAGTCCGTTGGCCCCTACAAGGTTGCGATTCTTTAGGTCTATCCCGAAGGTCTGATCGCCACCGCCAAGATTATTACCCTGTTGCGGAAATGCGATCTGTGCGTTGGCACCGTTGACAGAGAAGCTCGGTGCTGTGACCGTACCACCTGCACTCATCGAGCCTGTTGTGCCCGTGTCAGCGTCACTGCGCATGAACTGTGCGCTATTAAGACCATCCAGGAGATCTGAATCAATACTGGAACCTCCTCCGTCCACTTGTACAATTTTACCTAGTACTTGAGCCGGCGTGTCGGGCGAACCATCTCCTCCCGCTGCTCCAGGAGGACCGGGCGGTCCCGCTTCTCCCTGAGGTCCCTGAGGTCCTACGTCTCCAGGTACGCCATCCAAACCCGCAGGACCAGCGGGTCCGCGCAAACCGGTCGGATCACCCACCCATTTGCCATTCTCATCGATGACCAACCCAAAGCCAGAGACTGAAACCGAGTTAGGATTTATGTCTCCAGTAACATTCTCTGCGACGCCAGCTCGCATCGCGGCCGGCACCGGAAAAAACTCGGTCCTAGGTGTCAATTCATCATCGTTATTGATCTTGACCCCCAAAAATAGTTCTGAACGCTCAAATAGGCTTGGGTCCAGGGGCTCTTGGCTACCCACCCAAATGACAAAATATCCGTTTATGACTTCAACTTGTGGATGAATCTCTTCAAAAAACACCTGATTGCCCAACGCTGTTGGATATAAGCGAATTCGCATTTGGGCCGTCGTTGAAATCGGCACACCGTTGGCGTTTGTCAGCAAGCCCTCATGAACAAATTGGTCGGGCAGAGCATAGACCGTTGAGTAAAGTAGGCAAACAAGAAGAGTAATAAAAACATTCCGCATAAACTGCCCCCGCACAGCGCATCAGAAAGATCGTAGTTAAGAGTAAACATGGTGGTCTAATTGTTCAAATCGTTTATATTGTATCTCCAAATCTGTGGGGCATTTAGATGGCTATCGAGAACCTTTGAACTCGGAAATACCGCTTTCATCTCCTATGCCTAATCACATGCGCTATCGTCTTCGTCGCACTCAAGAAGTACAAACAAATAGGGTCCACTACGCTCGTTGCCATCGCGATCAGTAAAGGTATCAAGTACGAAATGATAGGTGCCGGGGTCCAGTGTCGTCTCGATTTGATGATGGTCGCGTGCAATACAAGCCTCGGCAATTGGATCAGCCCCCAATAGGTGTAGGTCGATGTCCACTCGTCCAGAGTCGAAAACCATTGCGCGGACACGACGCGGCTGATCTGTTGAAAACTGATACACGAACTCAGGACCAGATTCATTCGCATCTGAACAGACCGAATATTGATCGTATCTCCGGTTCGTCGACATAGCAGTGTCTGCTCCATGGGCAAATGGCAGTGATTGCACTACGAACGGTGACTCCGTCGAGCCTAATCCCCCTAATCTCAGCCCAGCATCCTCTGAATCTCCATCGAAAACGGATCGCCGCACCCGATCCAATGCCTGCAATGCGACTAGATTTCGTACGTTATAGCCGTAGTTGAGGCCATCTTCTGTCAAAATACATGAACCAGCGCCGTACCGATTAAGATGAATTCCGTCCTCGGACAGCCCGTAGTTAACTAGGTCACGCGTTGCGTGATAGATGTCAACGAAGGGAATTTGATTGGTCTGGGCGATGCCTCTAATAATTGCATTGTAGGTCCTGACCCAATGATCAGCTTCGGGTCGATCTCCACGAGGAGAAATGCCAAAGAGTATCGGAATGATGCCTTGCTCAGTACAGGTATCAACGAGCGTCATCATGCTGTCATGGAAAACTCGAGCGGCACTAGCATAGGTGCTGCCAAGTCCCATGTCGTTGGTTCCATAATGGAGCAGTGCGAATCTGGGGGCGATGGCGTCAATTTCACTATCGATAGGTGCGGGATCGCCATCGATCACCCAGCTAGCACTATGCCCCACCCTCGCAGCGACAGTCTCACGGTCAAATGGAGAAGACCCGGCAGCGTTTCCATCAAGAAAGAACTCCAATGTTTCTCGGAGTTCGTCATACTCTCCCAGGTCAACATCATTGCCCGCAAAACAATGTAGGGTATTTGTGCTAACAGTGCTTGATGCGCCAGCTTTCAAGAAGACGTCGTTCTGCAGCCCGTCATCACGGTCCCGAATGGAGTGTAAGGTCATCACTATCTCTGGCGATAAGTTTGAATGCACTCTATCGGCCCGATAGATGGGCTGCCCAATGGCGGGTTCGATGACATCGCCCTCATCGTCAGTAAACGCCTGGTCCGCGATCTCTGTATTGTCACCACCGTCATCCGCAGCCGCGTCAACAAATTGAGTATCAACAGATGGCACCGATTGCCCATCAGGAACGGTATCCTGCGCATCGGCAAATCCGATGGTTGCATCTGACATTGACACGCCTGCATCGTCTCTTATCACCGCATGCTCTGAGTACTCATCGCAGCCTAAAACAAACGCGACGCTCGTCCCCAAAAGCAGCCCGACTCGTATCCTACTGCTAAAACCCATCAACATGACTGCCCCTTCAACTTCCATCTGTTTCGATTATCTGTAGCGTCGACATTCACATTGATTCAATTCAGACACAATTACCTCTAATTTGAAGCCAACCAAGCCAATCCACGTGCGCACCCTACCCCCCCAAATATCTATCGGTCAAACCACGTTGACCGTTGCACACCGAATAAAATTAGCATTTATGGGTCGGATATGAGGAAATTATACGCAGTCCAGATTACGTCAAACGACGTGTACACAATTCGGAGAAGAACATGTTCAAAGGACACTTTTGGCTATTTTTGCTCTTCCTTATCGGATGTGGATGGAAAGACGGCGAGCGATATTATGGTGCAGTCTTCTCGGAGGATGGGGAAAGGGTTGCGGTTACTTTTCAAAAATTCCAACGGAAAAGCGGGGTCACGCACACGAAGCGACGACAGTTTCAAACTCGAATACTACTCGCCGAAGACGAGGGCGCCTATCGGGAATTAAGCGAGTTTGTTGAGGGTAATGTCGTTGACCTCTACTATCAACGCAATGCTGGGTATTTGCTGATGGGTCGTACCGGCGACCAAAGCGAACCGGAAGCAGGCAACCGTACCAATTGGGTTGCCTATGACATGTATGACTTGACCACCGGTGTTCAGACGCCGGTTGAAGACCTTACGGGAATCACCACGCTTTCCTGTGATGGTGGTATGTCGGCATTTCAGACACCGAACCTGTTGCGATACATTCCAAATCCCGAGGGCACCGTTTTAGCACGGTTCAGTCTGAGCATCGGCTGCGAGGCGCGAGAATACACCGTTTCCTTCGTTGAGCCGACCACGCTTACTCAAATTGGTCGCGAATATCGTGTACGGGACGTCGCAGATGGCGGAGAAAATCAAGTGCCCTTAGGATCACCACTTGACCTCGCTTGGTCTGAAGATGGTTTTTTTGCCGTGTTGGACTGGCGCAACATCACACGCCTCGATCACCTAGAAGCAGTACTCTATGATCCCAATGGCACTGAGCCATCGACGCGAGAGATGCATTTTGAATGCGCAAGCACGCCATCATTAAGTCACTCACGTAGACCGGACGGTCGTGAGGTGATTGTTGATTCTGAGTCAGGCGAACTTGGGTTTTATCGTTATGAACAAGCGAGCGGATATGGCTGCGCCGGTTTCTAGCTCACTTCTAATTCTGCTGGCGATGCTAAGCTTACAATTAATCAGCTGTGGTCAAGACGCTGAAGTGAAGGTCATAAAACCGCGTTTAACAAACGCCGGTCGTGAACTCTTATCCAAATTGAAAGGCACATGGGTTGTGACTACCTACAGTGAGGGAAACTGCGCGATAGACGCTCAGCTTGCTTTCCCCGTAGGTCGTGCACGCTTCGAGATCGAAGATGACGCCCTACTCATTGAACCTCTAGATGGCGTGGGTGACGAAATTCTGCTCTTTCCCATCGACGGAGTCTCTTTATTAGCTCAGGTTGACTTCTCATCGGCCAGTTGTCGATCATCGCTGACTTGTGAGTTGAGTTTTACAACTCTTGGCGAGCGCAGTTTCTCGGGCATATTTGGACAATTTCTCACTTCTTCTGACTCAATCACATGTCCTTATGAGGTGCCAGCATGTCAACAACAGACCAACGTGTCGGGCATCCGGCGGTAGCATGATTTCACCACCTGTTATGCGATTTTCGGCGCGCCCCTTCCGATGGGGAGGGTACGATCCGCCCCCTTTTGTAGGGCCTCTGTTTTTTTGAACAAAATATATTCATTTTGTTTTGAATTTTTGAGGTGTTCCTCGTCTAATAGCGAAACATCAATAGGAAACCAGCTGTTTTTGAACTGTCTTGAGGCTTCATAAGGATGCGTAAGAGCGGTTTAATTTTTCAATGCGCAACGGGGAGTTGTGCCATATTTAATAGTCGATACCACGGGTATCAGGAGGTCTAAGAGAAATGAAGTTGAATACACTTCTAATTGCCACTTCGGTTCTTGTCGCAACACTATTTGCAGGCTCAGCAATGGCAGATACCTGCAAAGACGTAAACATCTCGGTTAAAAATGATGGCAAGAAAGAGATTAAGGTTAAGT
>JBMYRY010000194.1:0-5736 GCA_049602795.1 Bradymonadia bacterium | reverse complement strand
GCGTGTATACGGCGCATCCCAAGATGGTGCGAACCGCCCGCCCCATTGCTCACCTTAACTTTCGCGAAGCCGCTGAAATGTCCTTTTACGGTGCAAAGGTGATCCATCAACGAAGCATGCTGCCGGTTGCCGAGCAGGGGATTCCGGTTTACTCAAGAAACACTTTCAATCCAAGCGCCGTCGGCACACGGATTGACGGTCAGTTCACCTTAGGTTCTCACCCCGTCAAAGCCGTCACGGCTGTTGAAGGTCAGCGGTTAGTAAACATTGAGGGGAAGGGCATGGCGGGTGTCCCGGGGATCGCCGCCCGCATTTTTCAGATTTTGGCCGATGCGGATATCAACGTCACCATGATCAGCCAGTCCAGCTCGGAGGCTTCCATTACCTTTGCGGTGGAAGAGCGCGTTGCCAAGCGTGCAAAGCTCGAGCTTTCTAAAGCTCTGTCAATTGAACTCGCCGGCGGGTTGATTGAAGAGATCTCGGTGTCTCAGCCGGTGGGACTTGTGGCTGCTGTTGGGCTTGGCATGGCGCGGCAGTCGGGCATTTCGGGTCGAGTGTTCTCAGCTGCTGCCGCTGCAAATGTGAATGTCCTTGCTATTGCGCAGGGGGCAAGTGAATTAAATATTTCATTTGCGGTTTTGGAAACTGACACCGCTCGCGCCGTCAATGCGTTACACGACGAATTTGCGTTAGGACAAATGGATAGCGGCGTTGATGTGGGTCGGCATTTTGATCTGCTCTTGATGGGCTGCGGACAAATTGGACGCCGTGTCTTGCAGCTACTCAAGCCGCGCGTCGAGCATATTCAGGCGCGCTATGACTTAACTACTAGAGTGGTTGCCATTGCAGACCGAAGCGGATTTCTCCTTGAGCCAACGGGGCTCACATTCGCTCAGATTGATGATCTTTTGGCGCATAAAGACCAGGGGGGAGCGCTCAATACGCTGCCGAATGCGCATGCGGGTTCGCCGGAGGAAATGCTCACCCAAGCACTCCAATATCGCCTTGCACGCCCCGTTTTCGTTGACGTGTCTAATGATGATACTGCAGGGCGTTTGTTTGAACATGCCTTCAATCTAGGCACCGATGTTGTCACCGCCAATAAGGCACCATTATCGGGATCCCTCGAGGAATATGAGCGCGTGGTTGCACCGGCAAATCAAGACCGATTGCTACGCGCTGAATCCACTGTGGGAGCCGGATTGCCCGTACTTGATACGATTCAACTGCTGCGGGCCACCGGTGACAAAGTGCTTCGCATTCAGGGGTGTCTCTCGGGGACATTAGGTTTTATTGCCGACGAGCTTGAACAAGGCAGCAGTTTATCTCAAGCGGTGGGGCGCGCAGTGCAGTCAGGCTATACAGAGCCAGATCCTGCGTTGGACCTTTCGGGCACGGACGTGGGTCGAAAAGCACTCATTCTTGCACGCATTTCTGGGATTGCGCGCGATGCTGCGCCACCCGAGATTGAAGGGTTTGTACCGGCGGGCTGGATTGGACTTGAGCGGGACGATTTGATGGACAAGATTAGTACCTTGGACGAGATTTTCGCGTTTAGGGTAAAACAGGCGAGTGAAGCAGGCGAATGCCTTCGTTTTGTTGCAACGATTGAGCCCGGGCGCATTGAAGTTGGACTTCGCTCGGTGCCTAAGGCATCACCCCTTGGGTCTCTTAAGGGGACCGACAATATGGTTGTCTTCCACACGGAGCGCTATTCAACGCAGCCGCTAGTCGTAAGCGGTCCCGGCGCTGGCGCGGATGTCACCGCCATGGGCGTCCTTGGTGACATCATTCGTATTGCCATGGAGCGAGCTTGAAGATGAAGCGATCGTGTACCGCCTTTGCGCCGGCAACCGTTGCGAATCTGGGACCAGGGTTCGACGTCCTCGGCTTAGCCGTCGAGGGTGCTGGTGACACGGTTACGGTCACCCAAGCTGACGATCGGCGGATACAGATCCGGAGGATCAGTGGGGATGATGGACGATTGCCCCTTAATCCGCAGGCAAATACTGCTGCGATTGCTGCGCGTGCGACGCTCAAACGCGCCGGTGTGGAGATGGGTCTGTTGATCGATATTGACAAGGGGTTACCAATTGGTTCCGGTTTGGGTAGTTCTGCCGCGAGCGCAGCGGCAGCAGCCGTCGCAACCAATGGGCTGATTGGTTCACCCCTCAGACCAATGGAGTTAATTGAGCCCTGTCTTGAGGCTGAGGCTGTGGTGTCCGGGCGTCATGCCGATAACATCGCACCCGCATTGCTCGGCGGTCTTATTTTGGTTCGAAGCCTATCACCCATCGACGTGATGCGGATTCCCACTGATGATTCACTCCATGTTGCAGTCGTCACGCCGCTTATCAGCGTAGAAACGAAGGCGGCCCGAGCGGTCCTACCCAAGCAGGTGGATATGACCCAGGCTGTTCAAAATAGTGCTAACTTAGCGGCGATGGTGATGGCCCTTCACACGAGAGACCTGAGTTTGCTGAGTCGGGCAACAGTGGACATCTTTTCAACACCGGCACGGAGTCATCTAATGCCGGGGGCGAATGCTGCTGTAAAACATGCGCTCGACGCTGGCGCCTTAGGTGCTGCGATGAGTGGTGCCGGCCCCAGTTTTTTTGCACTGTGTAGTGCCGCCGAGGTTGCTCGACGCTGTATGAACGCGATGGGGGCGGCTTTCCAAAATGCAGGGTGTGAGACCAGGCAATTGATTTCGCCATTTAACGCACCAGGAGCACGCATCCTATGACGATTCATTGGCATTTAGCATGTGCGGTTTGCGACGCTACATACCCAGGGCTTGACCGAAGATATCGCTGTGACTGCGGCGGTGTGCTCGATGTGGTACACGACCTGAAACGACTTCAAGGGAACTGCGATTTATCCACTTTTGACGCTCGTCTATCATCGAAAGCTACGGTGGACCGATCGGGAGTATGGCGTTTTCGAGAGTTAGTATTGCCCGTTGAAGAGCAATTCATGGCCGCCCGACCAGAGGGGAACACCAATCTATACGACCTTGGGTCGATTCATCCATTTACTGGTCTGTGTCAATTCAGTGTGAAGCATGAAGGTGAAAATCCCACGGGTTCCTTTAAAGACCGAGGCATGACCAGTGGCGTTACCGCCGCCAAGAAATTGGGCATGCAAAGCATCGCTGTGGCGTCGACGGGCAACACAAGTGCTTCCGCTGCAGCGTATGCAGCGCGAGCAGGGATGCAAGCCTACGTTTTTATCCCGCAGGGACAGATTGCCTTTGGCAAACTCAGCCAAGCACTCGCCTATGGCGCAAAAACCATTCAGATCGATGGGGATTTCGACGACGCTATGAGGTTGGTTCAATCTCTATGCGCGGATGAAGGTATTTATTTGCTGAACTCCGTTAATCCGTTCCGCATAGAAGGTCAAAAGACCATTGGCTTTGAACTTCTGCAAGACCGTCATTGGCAAGTGCCTGATTGGATTGTGCTTCCAGGGGGTAATCTTGGCAATAACACGGCGATTGCCAAGGGCTTACTTGAGCTTAAAGCATTAAATTTAATTCAAAAACTACCCAGAATCGCAGTGATTCAGGCTGAGGGTGCGAGCCCACTCGCGGCTGCTTGGTCTGGCGATGGACAACTTCGACCCGTTCAAGCAAAGACCATTGCCACCGCCATAAAAATCGGTAATCCGGTCTCGTTTCCCAAGAGTGTTCGCGGACTCAAGGCGACCAATGGCACAGTAATCACCGTGACGGATGAAGAAATATTACTCGCGAAGGCCGTGGTTGATGGTGCGGGTATTGGGGCAGAGCCAGCGTCTTGCGCAACTGTGGCTGGCGTCAAGAAACTGGTTGAATCAGGGGTGATCTTGCCAACGGATGATGTTGTTGGTGTATTGACCGGTCACGTCTTGAAAGACCCTGAAGTGGTGGTGAACTACCACATGCATGGGCAGGTTGAAGGGATGGTGGCAACCCGTCAGAATAAGCCCATTCAAACCGCGGCGTCACTCGATGCCATCAAACAAGCTCTGGGGTCTAAGAATTAGGGGAATAATTGGGTCTTTGCCTCCGCATAGACCGTAGCACCTCGCTGGATGATCTTTCTATCCCAGGACTTCGAACGAGGACAGAATGCATGCATGATATTCGTCTTAACTGAATGGTTGAGATGCGCGTCGCCATGATGATGCCACCGATTCTCCTCACGTAATGCGTGGAGGACCTTCAAGGGCGCGATGGTACCAAACTCTTGAGTTAGGAATTTAACTTTTGTGCCCGGCAGAATGCGCGGCAATACACTCGGATGTCCACCGTGAATTTCATAGGCGACCGAGGTGCCAGCATCCCATCCCGCGACTCTGTCGCCGAAGATCGCCTTCAGTTGCAGATAGTCTGGGTGATTGGCTTGGAGATCCACGAGCAAGGTGTCAACACCCGATTCGCCTAAACCTGTGTGCACATCAATCGCAAAAATCTCCTGAGCACAGGAGAGATTGTTTTCGATCCACTGCGTATACAGGCGAGGACCTTCTTCTAGTTCCCGACCGCCAAAGAACAACCCCTTTTCGAATGCATATTGTCCTTCGGTAATCGCCTGCTTGAGCGTGTTATAGCCGTACCTCAGGATCTTTAGACCCGCTCTTATGAGAAAGAAGTCGAATCCCGGGGGGCTAGACGGGTTGAGCACATCGTTCATGGTTCTGTACCCATCACTCGCACCTCGATATGGGCGTCCAGCCGGAAGAAAGTTCCTGTTTAGATCAACATTGTTCTCATTGACTCGTCGGTGCCAAGACATGCCAAAGGGATTGAGGACATGAACAAAAATGATGGCGTCACCTTCGGTAAGGTTGAAGTCATCGTTTTCAATGCAGTTGAGTTGAATGGCCGAGCCTGCGAAGCCCTCCACGCCATGAAGTCCCGACGTATGCAGAAGCACTCTGCTGGGCTTCTCAGCGCCGAATCGAGCTAAATCGATGGTCAGCGGCTCCTCATTCGGCCCGCTAACGGTGAGCGGAATCGAACTTAGGTGACCGCCTTTCTTGCGAACCAAATTTCGAAACCTATCTCGAGCTTCGATATACGAGTTTGAGAACCAATCGGACGGTGACGTAGTCATTGTGGATTCCAATCGTGCCAGCACACAGATGGATGAAATCCATCAGCTAGTCTCTTCTGTTTTGGGCTTATAGTACGATCGACTGCCCAACTTCCCAAAAAAATCAGTTATGGCTATCAAACAGTGCTTGCTAAATTGTCTCTGTCAAGGCTCTAGTTACGCTGCATAGACTGTGAACGGATAGCAGATTTTGAAGATACGTCATCTTTGCATGTACCTTGCCGGACAGATCGGACTGATGATGATGGTCCGCTTCTTACTGCAGTGGATCATTCGATTTGCGACCACTACGTCCGATGCCGTTGGTGGGGGAGAACTCACCGCATTGTTTTCGGCAAGTGCTATGGGCGCGGTGATGCTCGGCTTCAGAATTTTTGATGGCTTCACCGACCCCATCTCCGGCGCGATTAGCGATCGCTGGGTCGCTCGTGGGCGACAGCGTCGCCATCTGCTCTGGTACTCCTTCTGGATACCTGCCTTAGGACTCATATGCAGTTTTGCGCCAAACCATGACATGGGGGAAGCGGTGAAATGGACAGTGGTCATGGTGGGGTTATTTGTCTTTTTTGTTGGCTACACGCTCTATTGCATTCCGTATTGGAGCTTGATCTCAGACTATGCTCAGGGGAATGAA
>JBMYRY010000193.1:0-5743 GCA_049602795.1 Bradymonadia bacterium | reverse complement strand
TCGAGTTGAAAGCGTCCTTGCTCCACGGTTGCATCAAACAAATCTCGTTTCTTCTCTTGCAGCGCGAGAACCTTCTCCTCAACGGTATTTCTCGCAACAAAACGATACGCAACAACCGGTTTACTCTGACCAATTCGATGGGCTCTATCGGTCGCTTGGTCTTCCACTGCAGGGTTCCACCAAGGATCAAGGTGAATCACGTGGTCGGCACCCGTCAGATTAAGACCCGCACCGCCAGCGCGTAAACTAATCAAGAACACCGGTGGTCCATCTGGTTCATTCCATCTTGTCACCAATTCGTGGCGGTTTGTTGTTCGCCCATCCAAATAGTGATAGTCCCACCCTTTCGCCTCAAGCCGTGGCATGACACGCTGCAGTAGACTCGTCCATTGTGAGAATACGAGCGTACGGTGTCCAGCCGGGATTGACTCCTCAAGGGTCGTCTCAAGGAGGTCAAGCTTCGCAGAAGCCTGAATCGTTTCGGCTTCAGGAAATGGAAGAAGCCCAGGGTCACAGCAAGCCTGACGCAAGCGCATCAACGCTTCGAGCACCGGAATACTCGAACGCCCGACGCCCTTTTCCTTGACCTGTTCAAGCACAGACTTGCGATAGGTGTTGCGTACCTTCTCGTACAACTGTCGCTGCTCGGGTCCAAGGTCGCAAAACAAGACTTGTTCTTGTCGTGGTGGTAACTCAGTCGCCACCTCGCTCTTAAGTCGTCGGAGGACGAAGGGACGGATTCTCTTCTTTAAGTCCTCAAGGGCCTCCACATCTCGTTCTCGTTCAATCGGAGTGCAGTAACGCCGCTGAAAATAAGCCCGAGAGCCGAAGAACCCAGGCATGAGAAACTCAAAGATACTCCACAATTCCAACAAGCGATTTTCAAGCGGCGTCCCAGTCAATGCGTATCGATGCTGCGCATTGAGTTCCCGACACGTCCGAGCAATGTGACTCGCAGGATTCTTAATACGCTGCGCTTCATCCAAGAAAAGCAGGCGCCAAGGCTGTGAGAAAACGTCGGGGTCAATTCGAAGCAAGGTGTAAGATGTGACAACAACGTCGACATCTGCTGAAATCTCTTTCTTTCGTCGGGTTCCGTGATGAACATAGACATTTAAGTTCGGTGCAAACTTCTCCGCCTCCGCAGCCCACGCGTGCAGAACTGAGGTTGGAGCAACCACCAAGGATGGCAGACCTTTTTCTTTGTGCTCATCGAGGAGTAAGGTGATGGCCTGTAAAGTCTTACCCAGACCCATATCATCGGCAAGAACACCACCAAACTCCTGTTCCCGAAGCCAACTCAGCCAGCAATAACCAACAAATTGATAAGAGCGTAGTTCCGCGTTCAACCCATCAGGGACCGGTCGGCTTGGCACATCTTCTGCGGCAGCTAATCGGTCTAACTCACTCAGCCAGCCACTGACTTCGCCTTCGGCATCTTCCAAAAAGTGCTGTACCAAGGGTGCTGAATAACTTGGCAATCGCCCATCGTGCTGCGCCCGAACGGCTTCAAGCTCCTCATGAAGTACACCATACGTGCGCAACCACTCCACAGGTAGCCTCACTAAGGTATCATCCTCGAGGCGCACAAAGCGCTCGCCACTCCGCCATGCCTTTAAAACCTTGCTCGGATCAACCACTTGGTCGCCAGCAGCAAACTCTATCTTCAAGTCTAACCAGTCAATTCCGGACGGTACTGTAACGCGGGGCGCAAGACGCCCAACAACTCGAAAGTTCTTGAGATTAGCCCCGCCCTCAATTCGCCAGTTTGGCGGCATTGAATTGAGATGATCCGCCAAAAAGTTCAATGCCGCGTCGGAATCTAGTGCAAGAGGTAACATTGAGCCGATGTGCTGTGTCAGCGTGTCAAGATACTCATCTTCTTGGATTAAGTTCCGCTGTATTAAGGCTTCATCAACGGATTGAACCTGCCGCAAATCTGTTTGCTCAAAAACCGCAACCGCGCCATCCTCAAGCTGATATTCAAACGCTGCGGAAACATGCAAGAGTTCATCCTCATCAAATAAGCGCAGGATTCCGCTGTTGATCTTCGCTTGATGCAACGATGCAAGTTCACTCACCCGCCAATCGAATGGAATCACACTGCGCACGACCAAACGATTAATGAAGCCGTGAGAGCGACTCACCGGCACTTCGGGTAGCTCTTGGTGGAGTTGACTTACAGAGCGCAATTGGGAACCACCGGAAATTGCGCAAAACTCACCTTCCTGGGTGATGATATATCCCGGACCATAATCGAACACCGCATCCACCGCGGGTTTCCAATTCAAGACGAGAACATCCTGGACTTCATCGACGCTAATGTGCGGTATAACGCCTTTCACATTCGGACGGAGCCGTCGTTCGCCATACCAAAGGTCAGTGACATGCAGGAGGCGGTCAAAAATAGCCGACAAGAGACGCTGCTTAACTTGCTGTGCTTTTTCCGGTTGCAGATGTACGGTTGTACGAGACCAAGAGCGTAGTGACACCAAAAGGTCGTCGATAGCCTGGTCTGTTGCATTCAATCGGTAACTCGCTCGACGTCCCGACGTGACGTCTTCACGAATCAACCTCGGTCGAAGGAATGTGCCACTCTTCCGCGACCACCGCAGTAAATATCGTTCAAAGGGTACGTCACCCGACTTAGCATTAGGCGAGAAAACATACTTCACTCGGGATAAACTAGGCTCATCCTCAGTACTGTCCCCTCTGACCAATTCCTCGAGAGCAAGCTCCCATTCCGACAGGTCGAAGAGATGTCGGTAACGTTCATCGTTCCAACATAATACGAGTTTCACATAAGCGATTTGCCAGGCTTGCTCCCCCGAGCGAATATCGCTATCGGTACTCCATTTACCACCTAAGGGTAAATCAGCGGGGTCGCCTTCAAATGAAACAAGTGTATCCTCTCCCACCCACCAATCTCGGTTATCCGCACGGCTAAGAGGAAGTACGGTTGGTGGTTTCCACGGAATGAAACCGGGCTTATTCGCCCAATTCAATTCCAGCCGAGCGAGAACAGCTGCTGCTCTTTCGGGTGTCACAACATCAAAATCTAGCTGCCTCAGCATCACCATTTAATGGATCCCTCGATAAAAATTCCAAACGTGTGAATTAACTCAGTTTGTGTTTGATGGCAAGCACTGATCTCGATTCGTTAACTTAAACACCATCGAACAAAACAGGTGATGCATCGAAACTACCTGCGCTGTGAACGAGAATTGTAGTCGGAAGGACTTCCAACAGATGATTGTAATGTTCAAAAACCGTCACGAGATCCTCAGAGGGATCTGGCAAGCGAAGGCCAAGAATAGCGAGATCTGCCCCGCCACTGTATTCACTCATCAACGTACGGATACTTCGCCCCTCTCGAAGAATCACTTTCGCTGAGGCTTCAAGGCGGGCGCTTTGAAACAATAAATTAAGGCGTTCATTTGCCTGCTCTCTTGCATCTTCAGAATCCACAACTGTCAATATCGTGACTTGGGCTTGGTTCCACCGATGATAGGAGATCGTGAGATATGCAAGCAGTAACATCAGACCACCATTCGCCTGGAGCCCGCCCCACCATACATGGATGTTTTTACGTCGACCAAAGCGCCGATTTTCATCGTAATTCATGACGAGTAGGGACTTTTCGAGGGACGAAAGGTCCCGAAGCATCTTGAAATAGCCTTCTGCTCTTTCAACTTTCGAGAGCCAGCCGAGCATGACTGAGTTTGCGCCCAAGGTGCCAATTCCATAACTCTGAGTGATCGTCACCACGCCCTGATAGACATCTGGCACGATGTCGACCCTGAAGAACACGTTCTGATGCTCACCTCGCTGGCTATTCAAAATATCCAGACGCTCTTTGCGGGTATCTACTAACGCATTAACCTCACCTTGTAGCATCTCAATATAAGAGGTTATCCCTCGCTCCTGGACAATCGTCCGTCCCATGTCCAACAGATGTGATCGACGTCCAAGCGCCCCGCCGAAAATCAACAGGCTCGGACGCCAATTCTGGTCATGATATTCGGTCTGATGCAATTGGTTAAGTGCCGTCCTAACCAAAGCTGACCAGAACCCATGCCGAGCATCGCCAAAGGTCGTATTCAACGCACGCCGTTGAACAACCAAATAGATTGTTAAACAGATACATGCCGACGCAACCATAGCCCCAAAGTTGATTAAACTCATGACATAGAAACAACCAAATGCCCCCGCGAGGCTGATCCAAGGGGAGATTTTGAAGGTCGGTCGAAAACTAGGGTTGGCCGCCCAAATTTCGAGAAAGCAAGCCAAATTAGTGATGCCATACGTTGCGAGGAAGAACATGGAAAGAATCTGAGCCAAGATCTCAAGATCCCCGAGGAACAGAGCGCCAACCGCAAGCGCAAAGGTCACAATGACTCCGGTTCGGGGCTCATTAGAAGGACCATGCCCCTTAGCAAGAAACCGAGGCATCAACCCGTCCATCGCAAGCGCTTGGACGGTTCGCGGCGCCGATAGAATTGAGCCCATCGCGCTCGATAGTGTTGCGCCCCACAATCCCACATAGACCAGGCTCGAAAAGGCTGCGACATTGAACATCGAATAATTCTGGGTACCCACCTGATTTGGGTCTTGGTCACTCGCCAAGGTCACCATGTCAAAATTCAAGGCGAGAAAGAACGGCAACGACGCATAGACAATAAAGCCAGCGAGAATCGCAAACAACGTACCTCGGGGCAAAGACCGACGTGCATCCTTCAAATCACCCGACATGCTCACACCGGCCATTATCCCGGTAACCGCAGGAAAGAAAATGGCAAACGTCTCACTCAAGGACGCCGCGCCAAGCTCCCGCGCACGCGAAGCCGAGACAAACCACTCTACTTCGCTCAAGTCTCTTGAGAAGCCCCCCAGAACGATGGAAATCAATGACAGAATGATTGCCCCCATCACAAAATATTGTGCCTTGATTGCCGTCTCTGAACTCTTCCATACCAGCACCAGTAATCCAGCGCATGTGAGCAAGGCAATCGATGTAGCGCTGAGCGCCATGTTTAAGAAGTCGACACCAAAATCTGCGGGCAGCAATGAGCGAATTGATTCGGTGAATCCCTTCACGTAAAAAGCCACGCTGAGCGCCTGAGCAAAGAAAAGTGGAATCCCTATCGCTGCACCAGCAGGCGCACCAAGCGCGCGACTGATCATAAAATAAGCCCCGCCCGCTCCCACTGTTCGGTTTGTGGCGATGCTTGAAACGGACAACCCCGTGGCGAACGAGATGCAATGAGACAGCGCAATGATAATAAGCGCACCACCAAGCCCGACATTCCCTACAACCGAGGGAAGGAGCATGTACATGACCACCCCTAAGATAGTGAGTACACTGGGCGTGAACACACCACCAAAAGTGCCGAATCGCTTGGTATTCTCTGCCGTCGAAGACAGCGTATCGTAAATATTTTGAGTCAAAATTAACCTAGTGACTGAACACGTTTCTCAAGGACTCGTCGAACCCGTGGTAGTACTTCGGCGATCTCTTGATCAGTAACCGCCCCCACGCTAAATCGAAACCATCCTGAGTTTACATCATCCCCAAATGCACTAAACGGCACAACGGCACAGCCTGCTTCTTCCAGAAGTAATTGAACCAATTCAGCCTCACCATTAATGCCTTCGAGTTTAGTGTAATCGATAAATGCGCTCAGGTAAATTGCCCCCTGCGGTCTAATCGTATCCACTGGCAGACCATCAGCTTTCATGGATA
>JBMYRY010000192.1:0-5748 GCA_049602795.1 Bradymonadia bacterium | reverse complement strand
GCTCTTATCGCAAGGCTTCGCTTTAGCACTCTTATCGCAAGGCTTCGCTTTAGCACTCTTATCGCAAGGCTTCGCTTTAGCGCTCTTATCGCAAGGCTTCGCTTTATCGCTCTTATCGCAAGGCTTCGCTTTAGCACTCTTATCGCAAGGCTTCGCTTTAGCACTCTTATCGCAAGGCTTCGCTTTAGCGCTCTTATCGCAAGGCTTCGCTTTATCGCTCTTATCGCAAGGCTTCGCTTTAGCACTCTTATCGCAAGGCTTCGCTTTAGCAGACTTAGTACACGGCTTTTTCACCGCTTCGGTCTTGGAGCCCGATTCTACCGATGGTTGAGTACCACCGCATCCGGCAACTCCTAGCATCAATGCGCACACCGTAAGAATGAATTTTATTCGCACGAGGTTTCTCCTCTCCTCAGTTAGTAACCTGCTTCCACTCGACAGCTTCAAGCGTGGAACATAACACAAAAAAAAACAGCCGGTGAAATTTCACCGGCTGTTTCACTGATTAACCCCTACAGAACGCGCTTAGCCGTCTGTGGGTGCAGGAGCAGGTGCTGCCTCAGCTGGTGCTGCCTCAGCTGGCGCTGCCTCAGCTGGCGCTGCCTCAGCTGGCGCTGCTGCCTCAGCTGGTGCTGCTGCGGCTGGTGCTGCTGCCTCAGCTGGTGCTGCTGCCGGTGCTTCTGCTGCCTTCTCCGCCTTTACTGCAGCCCCACCACAACCGAGCGCAATTACTGCTGCAGCAACGACTAAAATGTTTAAAAACTTCATAATTTTTCCCTTTCTATCAATTGAGCGCCGCCTCATTATCTGCGACGCCATTTTCAACTAACTAGCGCCTGAACGACGCTCAGTAAAACAATCAAAATAAAATGTGTCAAATCAAGACCACCGCTTGATGGCAGTAGCTTTCTCAAGGGTGCACAGAGCGGTTCCACCATTGTTACGGTAATGTTTCGCGGAAAGGCATCTGGGGCTACCAGCCAACTCAAAACCGCATCTGCAATGACGAGATAGATCACAACCTGAATCAGTTGAGCTAACAATCTGGCTCCCAGTTAAATCGTTTAACTTCGAGAGACTGACACGATAAGAACATCAAATCAAATTTACCTCAAAGATGGCATTAACGGGTGATTTCAGCATGACTCGCTAAGTGTAGACTTATAAGTAGAAAACGGGCACCCTGAACTACGTATTTTTTTCAACAGGACATTTCCTCTATGGCACGTACTCCCTCAACCATGATGCCGCTTGGCACGCCCATGCCTCGATTTGAACTTAAAGACGCATCAGGATGCCTCTACACCAATGCCGACCACACCAAGAAGGGCACACTCATCATGTTCCTGAGCGTCCACTGCCCCTTTGTGATTCATCTTAAAGCTGCACTTGCAGACCTCGCACGGTCATTTGACGCCGAACTCAAAATCTACGGAATTATGTCCAATGATGTCGAAGCCTACCCTGCAGACGCACCTGAACATATGCAGGAAGATGTGAATACGTTCGGCTACCCGTTTCCGTATCTGATAGATGACACTCAAGACGTTGCAAAAGCGTTTCAAGCGGCCTGCACACCCGACTTTTTTCTCTTCGACCAAAATAACCGACTGTTTTACCGCGGGCAATTTGACGGAAGTCGACCAGGAAACGAGATTGCCGTCACCGGAACAGACCTAAAACGAGCGATTCAACGCTTACTCGACGACGCGGCTTCCCCCGATCCCCAATTGCCGAGCCTCGGATGTAATATCAAATGGAAAGCCGGCAACGAGCCTGATTATTTCGGCTAAGCACTACGCATCGAAGGTGAGAATTAGTTTGCCCGTGGTCTCTCCACTCTCGATGGCCCTGTGGGCAGCCTGAACTTCCTCGATGGGAAAGGTCTGACAAAGCGGCGGTTTAAGCGTGCCTTTCTCGACAAGTTCGTTAAACACATGCATCGATTCATGCAGAATGTCCGTACGTTCAAATAAATAGCTCAAATTAAACGCGAGAACGCTCTTACTCATTGTGGTCATGGTCAACGGATTAAATTTGGGCGTCTGCAAGTAAGCTCTCGCGAGCTTGAACCAATTCACACGACCTTTTGATTTAGGTAGCATAGAAGCAAAACCGTAGATCACTAATTTGCCGGGTCGGCGTAAATGTTCATAACTCTGGTTTAATGTTGAGACACCATTCGCATCAAAAATCAGGTCATAACCCTCCGGTGCAATTGCTCGTGCACGCGACCAGAGGTCATCGGATTGTTTGTCGATGATATGAGCTGGTCCCAATGAAGCCAGGATCTCAGTTTTGTGAGAGGTCCCCACCACTCCGGTGACCTCCAACGCTAAATGATGCGCGAGTTGAACGAGCACCATGCCAACCCCCCCAGCGGCAGAATGAATCAAAACTTTCTCGCCCAACCGAGGGTTAGCCAACTGAACAAGGCCATAGTGAGCGGTCAAAAAGGTCGCGATTGACCCAGCCGCCTCGATGAATGAGTAGTCGGAAGGCTTGGAAAAAACATATGCCTGGTCCACCGTAATGAACGAGGCGTATCCGCCAAAAAAAGTGACCGCCATCACCTCATCGCCCACGGTGAACTGAGTCACTTGGTCACCCACGGCACTCACGATACCAGACACCTCGAAACCGGGCGTGATGGGCAACCCAACCAATTCACGAGCCGACCTGTATAAGCCCATTCGAACAATACAATCAGCATAGTTGATCCCAGCAGCGAACACCTTGATTTGCACTTGGTCAGGTGCTGGCGCCTGTGGTACGCACTCAATTAACTTCAGTTGCTCGTAACCGCCATAGGTGTCGATCTGAACTTTTGACAAGATGTTCTCCGCGGAATAGTTCGCCGATTAGTCTGGCACAGTTGAAACCGAATAGGCAGTAAAGTACTCGAATTTTGTCATGACTTGAGAAACCATCATGGAAAGAACACAGGATTTAATGCGATGACATATTGTCGCGCGCTGGCAAGCCTGCTAGGCTGCGGCGATGCTTGGGTTTTCAAGGACCCGAAATGATTTCTTAATTCAACCAGAAAGGACGAAGTGGATGTTAGAATCAACCCTGAAGCTGATTGCAAAAGTAAAAACCGTAGAGACAGTTGACGCACACTGTGACGGTCCATGCGGTGTATATGATCCCGCTTCGATTCGAATCGCTGCTGAAGCAGCAGTGTCGATGACAAAAAAGATCTTGGCACTCGAGGTGCCGGATGCATCTGGTATGGCGAGCTATTTGAATACGGTTTCTCGGTACGTAGCGATTAAAGAAGAGCAAGCTCAGCTAGCCAAAGACGAGCTTCTGGTCCTCTGGACCGACTACTTCAAGCCTCATCACTTAGATGCTCATCCAGACCTTCACACGACTTTCTGGAACGCGGCAAAACTGTGTTCGTCTGTAAAGGTTGAGGTCAGCGCACAGCATGCAGCTGAATTAATGGAAGCAGTTGAAGCGATTCACAACCTGTTCTGGGCGACCAAGGGACGTGATGTGCCTTGGTATACAGCGAGCTGAAACGTCTAGCATTGCGACGGCTCCATTGGGGAGACGTATTTCGCCTCTTTAGTGGGCGGCTACACCTTGCACGCGTCAAGGGTACTTCGATGGAGCCAACATTGTTGAATAGTGACTGGGTTGCCTACGATGCTAAGTTCGACCCCACGAAACTGGTCAACCACATTGTGGTTACCAACCATCCACATACCGATGCACTGCTCATTAAGAGGGTTTTGAAAGTAACCGAAAGCCATGTCTTCCTTGTGGGGGATCACCCTGAGGAGAGCACTGACAGCCGGTCGTTTGGCGCTGTGCCGATATCCAAGGTGAAGGGCATCGTACGCTGTTTCTATCGAAGGAGTATCTAATTCATGGTCATGATTTGGGCGGGATTACTCGCCGGTGCCATTCACGTCATATCCGGTCCCGACCATCTTGTTGCCCTGGCACCTTACTCGTTTCAAGCTGAGGGAAACCGAATGTTGATTGGCTTGAAGTGGGGACTTGGTCACGGCATTGGGATCGCGGTAATTGCGCTAACTGTTCTTGGACTCAAGACGCAGATCGATGTGAGTTCACTCTCTCAATGGGCGGAATGCTTCGTAGGACTTTTACTCGTCTTCATCGGAATTCGTGCCCTAAATACATCACGAAAACTGCTGATTCACGACCATGCACATGAACATCATGGTGAGCAAGAGAATGCTGAACACAGTCATTTTCACGTCCATCTCGGTTCAACGGTCCATCCTAAGGCAGTTGCTCACCCCCCGCATTCCCATGCGCCCGGATGGATCGGTTTGCTTCATGGCATTGCTGGGACCGGTCATGTTTTCGGCTTGGTGCCGGCATTGGGCCTATCGCTTTCGGATGCAGCGGTTTACATGAGCGCTTACATCGCTGCATCGGTGCTTGCAATGATGGGCTGCGTTGGTTCCTTAGGCATTCTCGCCAACAAAATGGGCCCCGACTCAGTCCCCTCGTTAATTAAAGTTGCGGGTGCAACAGCAGTGACCACCGGAATTATCTGGCTCTACTCTTTTCGAAATGTTGGTTTTGAACTTCTTGGGTTAACAAACTAAATGGTGACGTCGGCATACCACATTGACTGGGTCCGCATTTCGATACGTCAACATGACGGGCTGGAATATGGAAATAGAACACTTTGATCTAGAAAAAACATTTCGGCTGCTAGATGGGCCGATTAAGTCATTTGTTGGTCAATTTATCAGCATGCCGCTTGGCAGCTTCGCTGGTTTAAGCATCGAACAGGTGGATGCCTCAAAATGCATTGTAACGCTCCCGGGTGGCTGGCGGACCCAAAACCCTTTCAAGAGTACGTATTGGGCAGCACAGGGTATGGCTGCCGAAATGGCCAGTGGCGTAATACCAATGGCCTATGTTCGCGCAGCCGGCGTGCCGATCAGAATGATTCTTGCCGGCGTCTCAGGCAGATTTGTGAAAATGTGTAAGGGACCAAGCACATTCACGTGCTACGTCGAGGACCACGTAAAGGAAGCCATGCGAGAGACCCTTATGAGTGGTCGTTCTGTTGGGTGTAATCTGACCAGCATCGGGCACGACAGCACTGGCGACACGGTAAGCGAATGGTCGTTTTCATGGAGCTTCAGAGCGCGACTGGAAGAGGTCTCATCCAGCCATCCCACCCTGTGAGTTGATGCCCCCTTCTTGCCACGACCCACAGCGAGCCATACCTCGACCCCTTCCAGCTACCATCAAGCTCACCGATTATTGTCGACGAGCATGTTCCAGTTGATGCGCAAGCGACACATTTTCAGCCCCCATCAGAAAAAGTGAATAATGTTTACTTTTGTAAGTCTCAGACCTAAAGCAACAGAGAACTAGAAGTCTAAAACGCCACCACCCCGAAGCCGGGCGGACTCGTGTTGACAATTGAATAGCAGAGCCAACGTATAACGAAGAAAATCGCTGGTGTTTGAGTCAGATAAGGAGACATACATGCTAAATTTGAAAGCCTACATACAATCTCAGCATAAGGCACATAGACAAATTAGAGCGTCGTATCAAACTTTGTTTGAACGCTGGCAGTGGATCGTGTGGCGAATCAAGCGCAACGTCTTAATCTGGCTGAAGTTGGATTGCCAACACCTCAATGCCCCTCTCATCAATCGACCAGTCCTTACAATTCGAACAATCCCCACCGAGATGAGCGAAGCATCAAACCAAATAAACATATTAAAATAATATGAATTGTGTCTA
>JBMYRY010000191.1:0-5755 GCA_049602795.1 Bradymonadia bacterium | reverse complement strand
GGGGTCGCCCTTTGGAGGCCTGCAGGCCGTTGGCCCACTTCGGGCGGCGGCTCTTCCACCGAGCCTTGAAATAGGCGGGTGGAACCACTCGCTTGGCAACACTATGAAGCGCATCGCAAAGCATTGGCTGCATTCGGTCAAACCCGTTTCTTGTCGGCTTTTCGAAGTGCACAGGGGGCTCAGATTATCGATGAGTTGGTCAAAGCCGCGATGTCAATGGCTAGACAGAATATCGGGGCGCTAATCGTGATCGAACGTGAAGCAGATCTGTCGAACTTTGCGAGGGAAGGGACTCGGATTGACGGACGCGTCTCCAAAGAACTCATGTATACGCTTTTCGTGCCGGAACGTCAAAACCCCTTGCACGATGGCGCGTTGTTGATCCAACGGGGGTTGATTACGGCTGCGGGAGTGTTCCTACCTATGACCGTAAATCCGTCTTTGGAACGTTCGCTAGGTACTCGACATCGTGCAGGCGTCGGGCTTTCGGAGGAGACGGATGCCGTCGTTTTGATTGTCAGTGAAGAAAGGGGCACCGTAACCGTAGCCATGGATGGCGCACTCTCAAATGAGTTGTCTAGTGGTGAACTTCGACGCGTACTTACTGATGCATTGACCCGAAAGGACTCCGAAAACGAGTCAGTGGCTCTTGACCAAGAGATGGAGGAGTATGGCTTCGGTGCTCGAGAGGAACGCGAATGAAACTTATCAAGGGATTGTTCTTCGATAATCTGTTGTTGAAACTCGTTGCTCTCGCCATAGCAGTTAGCTTGGTCGTCACTAAACGGGATGATCGAGTGATCCGGGTCAAGAAGATGGTTGGACTCGAATTGAAGTACCCTCATGACCGCGTGCTCATTAGTATGCTGCCACCGCAAATCGAACTGACGATTGAAGGACCTTATCATTTGATTAGGAAGCTTGAAGAAGAACGAGAGAATACGCCCTTTAGCCCCTACAGAATACAGTTCGATGGTTCAGAGAATGGCGTATACAATTTTCAAAAGGATTATTACTCGTTACCACCTGGGTTGAACTTGAAGGCCATCTCACCGTCATCGATGGTTGTCACGTTTGATGAACGAACCGAAAAGCGTCTTGCGGTCAGTCCATCGTTCATGGGGAAACTGCCGAATGGCTACCGCCTCAATTCTCAGATATTGTCCCCAGATTTTGTAACAGCTTTCGGTCCGAAATCGGTGTTGGAGAAGCTGGAGAAAGTCGACACTCGCACAATTTCATTATCTGATCGAACAGTAGGCGGGGTGATTGAAGTTGCCCTGAAGGATCCACCTTTGTTTGTCGAGTTTAGTATTGATTCGCCGAGAGTGAATTTGACGGTCGACATCGAAGAAGTGACTGAGGAGCGCGTTTTCGAACAGATACCTGTTGGACTTAAAGGAAAACTCTCTAGTGAAGACAAGAGAGCGGTTCGGGTTTCCCCAAGTACGGTATCAGTGGCAGTTGAGGGACCGTTACGAATCTTAAATCGCCTGCAGCACAGCCAAATGCTTCCTTTTGTTGATCTCGATCGTGTGGAAGGTGATGGGGTGGAGGTGTTGAAAGTGGAATTGGAATCATTGCCGTCGGAGGTCAAATGGGCGATTAATCCAAATAAGGTGAGCCTCGTCACGACCCACATCGAGAAACCTCGCCGAACCGGCTCTGTGGATGCCGAATCCAAAAGAAAACTTAAGAATGTCGTTAAGCCCAAACGATAAAGATAGTCGTTTTTACAGTGAACATCGAGCCGCGTGAACCGAAACCCCATGACTGAAGGGCGTCGTAGGGGCTTCTTATCGTCAGTATTGTCCTTGAATGGAATTACGATTAAGCTCTATCAACACATACCAAGAGGAAATTCATGACTAAGCGGTTATACTTTGGCACCGATGGTGTCCGTGGTCGAGCGAACGCGGAGCCGATGACGGCAGAATTTGCATTGCGACTTGGCAAAGCGATCGGCGCTTTTCTGAATGAGCGAGGTCGAAGAAAGCCAAGGGTACTGATCGGTAAAGATACTCGAATCTCCGGCTATATGTTTGAAACTGCACTTTCGAGTGGCTTGGTGTCCACGGGAGCTGATGTGTTGCTGGTTGGCCCCTTACCAACACCCGCGATCGCTTTTTTGACCTCGGGTATGCGTTGTGATGTTGGGGTCGTGATTTCTGCAAGCCACAACCCTTTCGAAGACAATGGCATTAAGCTATTTGACGAGAATGGTTTTAAGTTCCCAGATGCCGTCGAGTTGAAACTTGAAAGCCTGATCGCCGACGAGAATTTAAGTCGTTACAACGTTTTCGGTGAGCACATCGGGAAGGCGTTTCGAATTGACGATGCTCTCGGACGATATTCTGTCTTCGCAAAGTCAGCATTTCCTCGCGGGAAAACCCTCGAAGGATTGCGCATTGTAATCGACTGCGCGAACGGGGCTGGCTACAGGGTTGCGCCTGAGGTGTTGACAGAGTTGGGGGCAGAGGTGGTTGCTGTCAATGTCCATCCGGATGGTGTGAATATCAATCGAGATAGTGGTGCATTGAGCCCGAAGAGAATGAGCGAACGCGTGTTAAGAGAGCGAGCTGATGTGGGACTTGCTCTCGACGGCGATGCAGACCGCTGTATCTTGTGTGATCACACCGGGCAAATTGTTGATGGAGACCAAACACTAGCGATTCTTGTCGGTGGTTTGTTGGAATCCAATGCATTGCCAAATCGCAGTGTGGTTGCAACGGTGATGAGCAATATTGGACTTGAGCGATATCTCAAGGAGCAGGGCTGCAATCTGCTTCGAACAAAGGTAGGCGACCGATATGTGGTGGAACGTATGCGAGCGGAGACCCATCCCCTTGGCGGTGAACAGTCGGGTCATATTGTGCAATTTCAGCATTCGACGACGGGTGACGGTTTGATGGCTGGATTGTCCGTACTTGGCCGTATGGTCGAGAAGGGGGAAAGCTTACACGACCTTGCGAGTGTGATGAAGAAGTACCCGCAACGATTGAGAAACATAAGAGTCTCTGAGAAGAGACCATTCGAAGAAATGAAAAGCGTTCAAACTGCAATTCGGGATGTCGAAGCGGAATTGAAAGATGAAGGGCGCGTATTGGTTCGTTACTCGGGTACAGAAAAATTGGCTAGGGTCATGGTTGAAGGACCAACATTAGATTCAGTAGACCTTGCATGTGAACGCATTCGAACAGCGATACAGATGGAGATTGGTGATGAGTGAAATACAGGTTCATCTCGGTCTGGATGGAGTGATCGGGTATAGAGAAAAGTTAGGGTCTACACGCCCTTCAACAGCGGCGTTTGCAACGCTCGCCTCCATTGCGGGGGTTGACGGATTATCGCTCGACCTGCGTGGTCCTCTAAAGAAAGCCGCAGAAAGAGATGCGCGATTGGTGCGAGCGAGTGTCGAGTCTCCATTATCGTTGGTCATGGCACCTGGACCGGATCTGATGGACCTTGCTTTTGAGGTTCGTCCAGACCGAGTGTTGGTGGGACCTCAAGTTCGAGACGTGGGACCCGATAGTGCAGGTATTGATGCGACCTTGACCAAAGACGTACTGAAGAAGCAATTGCTTCACTTAAGGGACAGTGATTTTGACGTCGGTGTGATTATTGAACCTGAAATTAATCAGGTTAAGACCTTGCATCGTCTCGAGGCACAATGTTGCGTTCTCTCGGTGGATAGCTTCGTTCGTGCACGTCTGGGTAATGAACAATTATTGGAATTCAACCGCTTGCAAGATGCGGCGAACCTTGCGTATTCACTAGGAATGTGGGTTGGTTTTCGTGGGGCGGTTGGATTGAAACATTGCCGTCGATTAACGGAGATTGGCGCTGTTACTGAGGTGCATGTCAGTCATGCGCTGGTTGCGCGCTCAATGCTAGCGGGCGTTGCGGATGCCGTTGACACATTTCGGCGTCAGTTGTCGGCAGGTCGCATGAGGGGCTGAGACGTTTGACTGAGTTTGTCGCACTTCGTCTGGTGTCGGTCCCGAGGTTTATCAGTTTTTTGGAGCGGAAACCGAATGCAAAACTCCGTTTATTCACTCCTATCGAGCTTGATCACTGCGCACGTTTTACCAAGGCGCCGGAAGAACGGTTAGCCGCACGTTTCGCTGCCAAGTGTGCAGTAAGGTCCATCGTTCCGGGGCTATGTTGGACGGACATAGGCATTATAAATGATGCACTTGGTGCGCCTCACATCACTTTGCAGAGAACTTGTTTTCGGGTGGGGTCGGTTTCATTAAGTCACGATGCCCGATGGGCCATCGCGGCGGTGGTTATCAAATCGGAGGGCTAATGCAGTTTCATTCTAGGCGTGTTGTCAGTGCTGAGGAGATGGTTGCGCTGGACCGCTTTACGATTGATGACTTTGGACTTGGTGAAGATGTGCTGATGGAAAGCGCAGGTCGGTGCGTTGGAACGATAGTGAGTGATTCTTTTCCTGCTAAGGCTGAAGTAATTATTTTGTTTGGACCGGGACATAACGGCGCTGATGCCCTCGTTGCAGCACGCTATTTGCACGAGCAAGGGCGTCAAGTTAAGGCGTGTTGTCCGTTCGATGAACACCAATTGTCACCCGCCTGTCGAAGACAGCTGTTGCGTTGTCAGCAAGTGGGGATTGATGTTTTACTATCCGAGGTTCGGGCACCATCACAATTTAAAATTCAACCGGACGCCATCTATATAGATGGTCTTTTTGGAACGGGGCTTAAACGCCCTGTTTGCGGTCAAGCGGGGGCGTGGATAGAGACGTTGAGGGATGCCCATGCTAAGGTCGTGTCTATTGACATTCCAAGTGGTGTTTGTGCGACTTCTGGCGCGATAATGGGGACGGCCGTCGATGCCGCAGTGACTGTAACGTTCCAACATTCAAAGATTGGGCATTGGATCTTTCCTGGGGCTGGATTGAGGGGCGACCTTCGGGTTGTTGACATTGGCATTCCTAGCATCTCTCTGGACCGGGTTGGGGTAGTTAAGCGTAGAATTGCGTCCAGATCAGTTCTGTCATCGCGCCTTCCAAATAGACCGAGAAATGGTCACAAAGGGACCTTTGGTCATGTTGCTGTCTTGGGAGGGCATCAGGGGATGACGGGGGCTGCGAAATTAGCGGGTCGCACAGTGCTCCGGACCGGAGCCGGGAAAGCTACGCTGCTCTGTGAGCCTGCCATGGTTGAACGTTTGGCGTGTGAGCTTGAGGTGCTAATGTGTGGCAGTGCTCGCTGTTTGACGCGTGACGATACAACAGAAGGCAGCAAGCCAGAACTGTTTGATCATTTTGATGCACTCGTGATTGGTCCGGGACTCGATTGCGAGAGAGTCAGCGCTGATCTGAGTCAAGCGATTTTAGCGCCTTGCCCAAGAGTGATCGATGCGGGAGCAATCACTTGGCTTGCCAAGAGCAGTCTGGCTGACTTAGGTCCCGAATGTGTACTCACACCTCATCCGGCAGAAGCAGCCCGCTTGTTGAGATGCTCGGTTCAAACTGTACAGAGCGATAGATTTGATGCCGTCCGCAGACTTACGGACCGATTTGGCTGTGTCGTGGTGCTAAAAGGTGCCTATACTCTGATTGGCAAACCTGATGGGGAAACGGTGATTTGTCCCTTTGGCAATTCTGGGCTTGGTACCGCCGGTTCGGGAGATGTATTGGGAGGGATTATTGCGGGCTTATTGGCCCAAGGAATGCCGGCGTTTGAGGCGAGTGAGGTAGGCGTTATCTGGCACGCGTTAGCCGGAGAACGGG
>JBMYRY010000190.1:0-5763 GCA_049602795.1 Bradymonadia bacterium | reverse complement strand
CCGTTGTGAACCAAATCCGCTTCACGTTCTACGAAGCAACCGGCTCGGATGGGCGAATGGGAATCTCCGAACTCTTCTTTATTCATCCGGAAGCCACAAAACCCTATGAATCGCTCTACGGGAACAGGCACGGTGCTTGCGGTAGTAAAACCATCAATGCCGGTGAAGATGTCGGCGACGTCATCAATCGCTACACGCCGACTCATCGCTGCATGTCGTTTACGATTCCAGCAAATACCACGGTTACCTGGAATACTCGGGTAAGTATCCCGTCTCGGGCGGACTATTCACTTCGCGGTTCTGGATGGAGCAATGGCGCCAATAACATCACTTCCACCGTCTCGATGCGCACCGCACGCACATCGACGTATAATGGCACCACCTACTCCTGTAACTATCGACTCAATACCGGAACGTTTGCGACGTTCTCCGTCTCAGGGATCTACCTCGACGAGAAAATCAATGCCAACTTACCCGAATATATGTCTTCGACCTGTCGCGGTCTCTTCAATGTTGGGGAAAGCTCCATCATCAGCTTCACACAAAGCAGAGGCGTCATCTCCGAGAACCTGATTAACTTTCCCGGTCATAAATTCGGACGGGCAAAGTTTGGCTGGACGTTCATTGATAAAGCGCCCGGGGCTCATCATGACATCTATCTCGCGAGAGCGGACAGCGGCTGGAGTTTTGCGGGACATGGTGGCGTAGTGTCGCGCTCACATACTCGACTTGGTGCCGGCGTTCAATATCACGACACTTCACGAATCTGGTACCTTCCTTAGGAGCACTGCAATGAATACCAACTACTTTATACCTGTATTGCTTGCGGTCTTTCTGGGGCTTTGGGGATGCAAAGAAACTGAATCTAATGGTGGCATGCCACCACCGATGACGACACCAGATACGGGTGCGGGCGGTACGTCGGGAACCGGTGGCACCGGTGGAACAGGCGGTAATGGTGGCAACCAGCCTCCTATAGTTGATGCAGGAACCGATGCGTCGCAACCGGTAGCAGTTGATCAAAATGTCCCTGTGGAAGACGATAATGATGGAGACGGCATCGCGAATGCGGCTGACAACTGTCCATCAGAGCCGAATCCTGATCAACTTGATACAGACGGAAATGGCATCGGTGATGCGTGCGATACCCCCCCACCCGCACCTGACGCGGGTCAGCCATGGAGTGATGTGGACGAAGATGGCGTACACGACAATGCTGACAATTGCATCAACACGAGTAACGAAGATCAGCAAGATAGCGATGGTAATGGGGTTGGTGATGCCTGCGAGCCTTCCACGGCAGATGCGGGCGTCCCTTGGGTTGATGAAGATGAGGACGGTGTGAATGACGCGGTAGACAATTGTAATCTGTTCAATGCCGACCAAGCCGATGAGAACAACAATGGCATTGGAGATGTCTGCGAGGCGGCAACTCAAATGGATGCCGCAGTTCCACCATCTGATCTGGACCAGGATGGCGTACCGGATGAGAACGACAACTGTCCACTCGTCGCTAATCCGATTCCCGATGGTCAAACGGAACAGCTCGACACCGACGGTGACGGATACGGTGATGTCTGCGATCTATGTCCCAACGACGACACAGAAACCGACGATAGTGATGGGGATGGCGTTGGTGACGCCTGCGACAATTGTCCAGGGCTTCCGAATCCCTTCGTGAATGGTATTCAGCCAAATGCCGATGGCGACCGAGATGGTGATGCATGCGACGAATGCCCTCTATTCAACGGTCTACCTTGCCCACCTCCCAACCCAGAAGGCTCTCAAGACCAGGACGGAGACGGCGTCCTCGACGACGCCGATGAATGTCCCACTGATTGTGCGACTGCCCAGGCGCCTTGCGGCGCTGATAATTATGCCTGTTCTCCACCGGGCGAAGGCGGCGCTCAAGAGGTTATGGACCAGGACGGCGATGGAGTGGCCGATGAACTCGACAATTGTCCATTTGATTGCGAAACAAGCGTATTGCCCTGCGGGCCCCAAAAGCTGGACTGCAATGGCAGCGGTGGAGGCTGTGTCACGGACGAAGGGCTGCCCGATGACAATTGCGACGGCGTCGCTGATGGCGATGGACCAGGCAACACATGCGAGGTGGGTGGACAACTCGATTCCGATTGTGATGATATCGCAGACGTGAACGAGGCAGAAGCTTGCGTATACGACCCTGACCCGGCTTGCATGTAAGCACGGGCTATTTTGCGAGAGAAGACACCATGCGCAGCAGCCGACCATCGAAGCGATTCCTGACCATCGGCGATACCATTCTTGACATGGTTCAACCTCAGCAGAAGGGCGATTCCACAAGCTACCAACCCATCGGCGGCGGCGCCATAGCAAACGTGAGCCGACATTTAGCCGAAGCTGGACATATAGTTGAATTCATTACTGCTTTTTCACCGGATCCGTTTGGCGTCATGTTACGCCAACAATTGCTCTCTCTCGGTGTCCGCCTCTCTCATGCACAGACCGTAGTAGAAAGTCAGACGCCGCTATGCTTTATTTCCAACACTGACGATGGTGAACGTTTCTTTCTACACCGGGGTGGTGATCCATATCGACATTTGAACGTTGAGGCGAACACACTGGATGTATCAAATTTCGATTACTTTGTTTGGGGTATCTCATCCCTGCGCACCGCCGAAAGTCGCTTTCTCGTCGATCGAGTCATCGACAATACCTCAGCGCTGGTTGTATGCGACCCTGGAAGTTGCCCCGACTGGTGGGGTCAACCACAAGCACTCAAAGTACATCTGCTGGAAAGGCTCCATCGAATTGACATCCTCAAGTGCTCTTTGCCTGAAGCCCAATGGCTCAGTGGTCAAACTGATCCTGTGGATGCAACACGTTGGCTCGCACAAAAAAAGTGTAAATGGGTGATTACCACCATGGGGTGCGACGGACTATACTTCTGCGCTCAGAATGAGGACAACCTCACTCATGTCGCTGCCAAGACCGTCGAAGCATTGGATACAACCGGTGCTGGCGATGCCACCTTAGCAGGCTTCTTGGACCATTTAGCGACAACACCTACCCTGGATATAAACGAAAAACTCGTCACCGCTCTCGAGACGGGGGTCCAATGGGGCAGTAAGACTGTCCAATTTCAGGGGGCCGGACCGTGGTTCTTCTAAAGAGATGAAATCAAAGGAATCTCGCCCGGAGGGGTTTCGCACCACACTCATGCTCGCGCTACCGCTCGGCCTAGCCTCAGCGGGCGAGCAATTGCTTGGGCTCGTTGACACACTGATCGCAGGTCAGCTTGGCGCCGCTCAACTCGCCGCAACGGGGCTTGGTAATGCATTATTTATGTCCGCCCTGATTATGGGCATCGGACTCCTATCGGGCATTGAAACATTGACTGCACAAGCTCGAGGACGACAAGAGACTCAAGCGATTGCGCGAATCCTACGTTCCCGTCGACTTTTGTCACTCATTCTATCGATACCAGTCATCGCTCTATCAGAAATCTTCCTTCGGACGTATTTTGCGATCGGCGATATCGATATCATTCTTCAACAGGAAATGAGCGTCTATCTTGCCGCCCGATATCTCTCTGTGCCGTTCGTTCTGCATTCAACCGTGAGTCGTGCTCTCTTACAGGCTTTCGAGGACCCGAAGGCGGTCCTTAGGTCAATGATATGGGTCAATATCATCAATCTCCCGCTCAATATCGTTTTCGCCACCGACCTGCACACCTCTGTCTTTGGGATTGAGTTGCGTACATTCGGCTGGGGCGTAGTCGGGCTTGGTTTGAGCACCTCTGTGGTCAGTTGCTTCAGAGCTATATATTTGAAACAGCAATTCTCTCATCATATGAAACCTTCTGCCCAAAGCATGACCCGAACCGACCTTGAGAAGTTATGCCTCATTGGGATTCCAATCGGTCTGCATTGGCTTTCAGAGATGTCATTGTTTTCCGTGGTGGGCTTGATGGCAGGTCTCATCGGGGTACATCAGGCAGCAGCGCATCAGATTGCACTCACGCTCGCGTCGCTATCATTCACACTCTGTCTAGGGCTGAGTATCGCTGGTACGGTCCGGGTCGGATTGGCGGTGGGTGAAAAGGATGCTCACCGGGCACGTCGAGAAGGTAATCGGGGTGTCTTTTGTGCGCTCCTCCTTATGGGTGTCAGTGGGATTTGTTTCTTCGTATTCAATCGTCAACTCGTCAGTCTCTTCAGTTCGGACCCATTGGTTTTATCCGTTGCCGAAGAGCTACTGAAGATAGCAGCCGCATTTCAACTTGTAGACGGCGTACAAGCAGTCATGGCTGGAAACCTACGTGGTCTTGGCGCTACCCGGTGGGCCTTTATTTCAGCCTTAATCGGATTCTGGCTGATAGGCTTCCCCACAGCCTACTATTTCTCACTGACCGACGGCACTCATGGTCTTTGGTGGGGATTGGTGACCGGACTTGCGGTTAGCGCCGCACTCCAAGCGTTGGGTTTTTACAGAAACTTAACCGCGAGCCGCTTTCAAACCTTCGTTAAACTTTTGGATTAAAGGCTTGCAGCACCGGCCACATTCAGTATGCTTCGGGCACCAGATGAAATGAGAGGTACACATGACTCAACGACCAATGCGCGTCGCCGTAACCGGTGCCGCTGGACAAATCGGCTATAGCCTTCTTTTCCCAATCGCCGCTGGACAAATTTTTGGACCAGAGCAGCGCGTCATTCTGCAGCTTCTTGAACTGCCAATGGCGTTAAATGCGCTAGAAGGCGTTAAGATGGAACTTCTCGATGGCGCTTTTCCTCTCGTCGACGACGTCATTGTCTCGTCAGATGCCAATGTAGCATTCAAAGACGCAGACCTCGTTCTCTGCGTAGGCAGCAAGCCACGAGGACCTGGAATGGAGAGAGCGGACCTTATTCGTGAGAATGGTCCGATCTTTGTTGGACAGGGTCAGGCGATCGATGCAAATGCAAACCCCAACGTTAAGGTTGTGGTTGTTGGTAATCCCTGTAACACCAATTGCCTCATCGCTCAGCACCAGGCTAAACGAACCAATCCTCGAAACTACACAGCAATGACTCGTCTCGATGAGAATCGAGCAGCAAGTCAATTGGCGACAAAAACGGGGAAGCCGGTGGGTAGCATTTCGAATCTCGCCATTTGGGGGAACCATTCCCCAACCATGTATCCGGACTTCACCAACGCAAAGATCGGTGGGGATTCTGCCGAAGCTGTTGTGCAAGATGATACATGGCTCGACTCAACATTCATCAAAACCGTACAACAGCGCGGTCGGGCGATCATCGATGCTCGAGGGAAGTCAAGTGCAGCCTCTGCAGCATGGGCAGCAATTCACCACGCACGGGACTGGTTTCGACCAACGCCTGCAGGTGAATGGGTATCCATGGCCGTCACAAGCGACGGAAGTTATGGCGTCCCAGAAGGACTAATCTTCTCCTTCCCATGCACGGTTGATGCTGATGGTCGGTACGAGATTGTTCAAGGCATCGAGCTTGGCGACAAGGCACGAGAGCGAATCATGGCAAGTGCTGCAGAACTCGTTTCCGAGCGCGACACCGTCGCCGACCTCCTCAAGTAGGTCGCACCTACTCAAGTCTTTTCAAGACATCACACTTCAAGCGTTCAATCTCCCCACGTAGCTGCTTCGATTCATGCTCAACGGCTCTTCGAACCGGTTGTATCAGGGGCTCAATGAACAGTCTGTGTGCTGAGTACGTCAAGGTTGGCAAGAAACCACGCCCCCATTTGTGCTGCCCTCCTGCTCCT
>JBMYRY010000189.1:0-5780 GCA_049602795.1 Bradymonadia bacterium | reverse complement strand
TTGTTTTCCACCACCGTAATGGCTTCGAAGGCAGCGTTGATTGCTTCACGGGCATGGGACGTGTTTGTTACCCCATACAGCTTGATCTTGAAGGGCATTCCCATTTTGATTTCTGATCGTTCTAGGACGCTGGAGGTGCTGGCAACTCGAGCGGGTGTACTCAATAGAGTCGTACCGTTGACATCTGCAGAATGCGTGTCCGGTGAGGGTGAGGGCGAGGTGCAGGCGCTCAGTGCCCAAAAAACAACACTAAGCAGACTGCGTGTTGTTCTCATTAGTTTTGATTTTTAAGGTGTTGAGAAAGCAGGTCACCAAATGAGCCGAGCGAAGCTGGTGCTGCGGCTTGTTTCTTGTACTCTGCGAATGCTTGTTCCTCATCGTGGTTGAGCAGGGCTTTTCTCGACAGGCGAATGCGGCGTTTCTTGAGATCGATCTCTAGGACTTTTACCTCAATTTCAGTATTGACCGGAAACATACGAAAGTGGTCTGTTCCGCGGCTTGTGCCCATTTCAGCATTCGGAATCAGACCGACATTGCCATCTTCTAAATCTAACAGGATACCGAAACGTTCAACTTTGCGAACCTTGCCTTTAAACACATCTCCGACTTTAAAGCTCACCTCGATTGGCTTGCGTGCTGCTGCGACCTCAGGCGTCAAAAGAGAGATGCGCCTCTTGATCGTGTCGATGGCATCAATGACCACCGTAATCTCTTCACCGGCCTCGAATAGACCTGATGCTGAATCGATGCGCTCATTTGCTTTGATTGCTGAGACATGGAGGAGCCCTTCAATGCCTGCTGCCACTTTAACGAAGACGCCAAAGTCTTGGACGCGAGTTACAAAGCCCGGAATGCTCTGCCCGACCTGATGTTCGTCCGCAAAGGCCGTCCAAGGATCTGCCTCAAGTTGCTTGAAGCTGAGACTCACTCTGCCTTTCTCGGTGTCTACGCCCAAGACCGCAACTTCCACGGCATCACCGACTTTCGCAACCGCACCAGGTTGGACACTACGGTCGTGACTGAGTTCACTCACGTGAACGAGTCCCTCCACGCCATCGCCGATGGCAACGAAGATACCGAAATCTTTCAATTGAGTTACTGTGCCTTGGAGCCGGTCGCCGGGCTTGATTCGCTCGGCAAGTGTAGCTTGTGCTTCCTTACGTCTTGACTCCAGTAGCTTACGTCGAGAGACGACAAGTCCGCCTTTCTTCGTGAATTCAGTGATCAAGAATTCCAGATCTTGCCCGAGAAAATCTGAAGCAGCCGCGTTGGGTTTGAGGGACATTTGAGAGGCAGGGCAAAAGCCACGTACACCGTCAAACCGAACATCAAAACCGCCTTTGTTTGTTGCGCTCACCTTACCAACAACAGGAGTTTCCGATGTAATCGCGTTTTTGAGCGCTTCAAGCTTTTGATGATTTTGCGCATTTTTGTAGCTGAGTTGTACACCGCCACGGGTTGAAACAATCTCTGCGGTTACTGGATCCCCCACGCTCAGGTTTTCTCTATCGGTACCCTGGAATTCCGCCAGTTCGATATATCCTTCGTTGCGAGCGCCAAAATCAACGAATGCAACAGCACCGGTTACTTTGACGATAGTTCCCGTCACGAGTGTGCCTAGCTTCGGCATATTGACCGGCGTAACGACCGTCTTAGGGCGACTTTTTTCTGATGCGTGATTTTCTTCAGTCATGACAACCACCTAGACCTTTCGATAATGCGTCTCTTTGAATCCAAAATGGGGGTCTCGGCGTCGGACTATATTGAAGGCATCACGTTCTCGCAAGCCTATCGAAATGTTTGCGTAGAAATTTGTCTTCGAGGCGGTCAATGGGTGCTAGACTCCAAAGGGATGAGGGGTTACTTGATGCCGGTCGGCAGACTGACGGCATGTTCGTTAGTTTCTTGCGCGAGCGGGCCCTGAAGGCTATGGTAGTGAAAAGTAGTTTTTTGTATGACTATGTAGGAGCAAAAATGGGACAGTTAATCAACGAAATCGCCTCGCTTCAGGATTACGAGGAGTTTGCGTCTCTCAATTGGAAGGGCACGTTTGAGGATTATTTGGAGATTGTTAAGAAAAATCCAAATGTAACCCGAACGGCATTTCAACGATTATATGACATGGTTCTGTCCTACGGATCGGAGACGTACCGAGACAACAAAAAGAAGATTGTGCACTACAACTTCTTTGATGACCCTCGAGACAATGGATATGACTCTATTTTTGGTCTAGATATCCCCCTCATGAGGCTTGTGAACGTGCTCAAGAGCGCCGCCTACGGGTATGGTGCTGAAAAGCGTGTCATTTTACTCCATGGTCCCGTGGGCAGTTCAAAAAGTACGATTGCTCGATTATTCAAGAAAGGTTTACAGCGTTACAGTCGGGAGCCAGAAGGGGCATTGTACACGTACGAGTGGGTGCTCCCCGAGGAACTCCTTCATATTACCGGTGGAGAGTCGATATTCCCATGTCCAATGAATGAGGAGCCTTTACGACTTATTCCGGAGGAATGGCGGGCTCAGGCGATCGAACAAATGGGACTGTTGCGTGATGAGCGCCCCATCAAAATCAAAGGTGATCTCAACCCCGCCTGTCGCCTGATATTCCGTGAATTGATGAACCATTATGAGGGCGACTGGTCAAAGGTCATGCAGCATGTGCGTGTGAAGCGCTTGGTGTTGAGCGAAAAGGATCGTGTCGGCATCGGGACGTTTCAGCCAAAGGATGAGAAAAACCAGGATTCAACCGAACTCACCGGTGACATCAACTATAAGAAAATTGCTCAATTCGGTTCAGATTCAGACCCTCGAGCATTCAATTTCGATGGTGAGTTTAACGTCGCTAATCGTGGGGTCGTAGAGTTTATCGAAATCCTGAAGCTTGATGTTGCATTCTTGTATGACCTACTGGGCGCTACACAGGAGCACAAGATAAAGCCAAAGAAGTTTCCACAAACTGATATTGATGAAGTGATCATTGGTCACACCAATGAAGCTGAGTACCGAAAGCTTTTGAGTAACGAATTCATGGAGGCACTCAGAGATCGAACGATTAAGGTTGATATTCCGTACATAACGAAGCTCAAGCAAGAGGTGAAAATCTATCGTAAGGATTTCACTGCCGCCAAGGTACGAGGCAAGCACGTTGCGCCCCATACGCTCGAAATGGCCGCGATGTGGGCGGTTCTCACTCGGCTGGAAGCACCGAAGAAGCACGACCTTACCCTTCTCCAAAAACTGAAGCTCTATGATGGAAAGACGTTACCTGGTTTTACGCAAGACAACGTCAAAGAGTTGCGAAAGGAAACTGTTCGTGAAGGGATGGACGGGATCAGTCCGCGTTACGTTCAGGACAAGATCAGTAATGCTCTGGTAAGCCAGCGCAGTGAAACGAGCATCAATCCTTTCTTGGTGCTCAACGAGCTTGAAAGTGGGCTAAAGCAAAACTCTTTGATTACGAATGAAGAGCTCAAGAAGCATTACACGGAGCTATTGGGCGTCGTTAAGCAGGAGTATGATGAGATCGTCAAAAACGAGGTCCAGCGTGCGATTTCTGCTGATGAAGAAGCGATCAAGCGTCTTGCAAGCAACTATATCGACAATGTGAAAGCGTACACTCAAAAGGAAAAGGTCAAGAATCCGTATACGGGACAGGATGAAGAGCCTGATGAGAGATTGATGCGGTCGATTGAGACCAAGATTGACATTCCTGAATCGCGTAAGGATGACTTCCGTCGTGAAATCATGAACTACATTGGTGCCCTTGCGGTCGAAGGAAAGTCGTTTGCGTATGACACCAACGAGCGTTTACATCGTGCACTGGAGCAGAAGCTTTTTGAAGATCAGAAGGATACCATTAAGCTCACTAGTTTGGTCAGCAATGCGATCGATAAGGATACCCAGCAAAAGATCGAAGTTGTTAAGGAGCGTATGATCCGTGACTTTGGTTATAATGATGAGTCGGCGTCTGATGTGTTGACGTACGTGGCGTCTATTTTTGCCCGAGGCGATGCTCGCGAATAGAGATTCGCTGAGAAGTGGAGGTTAAATGCGCATTAAGCAAGACCATAGTCGGTTTCGTCAGATTGTTCGGGGACGAATTCGCGAAAACCTCAAACAATACATTTCTTCAGGCTCATTAGTTGGTCGACAGGGTAAAGAACAGGTTACGATTCCTTTGCCGCAGATTGAATTACCGCGCTTCAAATTTAACTCTCAAAGTGGTGGTGGTGTCGGTCAGGGTGACGGTGAGCCCGGTGACTCCATGGGTAAAGGCGATCCTCAGGAAGGTCAAGGTGGACAAGGAGAGGCTGGTGAAGGCGAGGGTGAGAAGTCTCTAGAAGTTGAGGTTTCTCTCGATGAGCTTGCTCAAATTCTTGGTGAAGAACTGGAGTTACCTCGTATAGAGCCCAAGGGCGAAAAACAGGTTGTGACCGAAAAGGACAAGTATACGGGAATTCGCCCCGTTGGTCCCAACAGTCTGAGAAGCTTTAAACGGACCTACCGGGAAGCCCTCAAACGTACGATTGCGCTCGGGCAGTATAATGCGAAGAATCCAGTTGTTTTGCCGATCAAACACGATATGCGTTATCGAAGTTGGTCTACCGTCAGTAGTCCTCAGTCGAACGCTGTAGTCATCTATATGATGGACGTATCGGGTTCCATGGGCGAGGAGCAGAAGGAAATTGTACGTATCGAATCGTTCTGGATTAACGCTTGGCTCAAGAGTCAATATGAAGGCATAGAGACTCGTTACATTATTCATGATGCCAGCGCAAAAGAGGTGGATGAGCATACTTTCTTCCACACTCGAGAATCTGGTGGAACGATGATTAGTAGTGCATACAAGTTAGCCACTCAAATTCTCGAAGCAGATTATCCCTCCAGTGAATGGAATATATACCCTTTTCATTTCAGCGATGGGGATAACTGGTCTGTAGATGATACCAAGACCTGCATTAGTCTGTTGAAAGATACATTGATCCCCGCCTCCAATCAGTTCAGCTACGGTCAGGTTGAAAGTCCATATGGTTCAGGGCAATTCATCAAAGATTTGCGAGAGCACTTTGACGTAGGTAGCGAAACTTGTCCGCTGATTTGTAGTGAGATCAAGAATAAGGATGCCATCGTGGGCTCGATCAAGGAGTTCTTAGGAGCGGGACGATGATTCAATACATGAAAGTGAGTCCTCTGGGCCAGGAACTGTTGGATTGGAACCAAAAAATTGAAGCCATTGCAAAGGACGAAGGGCTCGATTTTTTTGAAACTCGCTTTGAGATGGTTTCGTATGACAAAATGAGTGAAATCGCAGCGTACGGTGGTTTTCCAACTCGCTACCCGCATTGGCGGTTCGGAATGGAATATGAACGCTTAAGCAAGTCGCACACCTACGGTCTCTCAAAGATTTACGAGCTCGTTATCAATTCTGACCCGTGCTACGCGTACTTGCTCGAGGGGAATGAATTAGTGGATCAGAAGCTTGTGATGGCGCATGTTTTTGGGCATTGCGACTTCTTCAAAAACAACTTTTGGTTTAGTCGAACAAATCGAAAAATGCTCGACAGTATGGCGAATCATGCGTCTCAAGTTCGACGCTATCAGGAACTCTATGGCGTAACCGCTGTTGAGCAGTTCATTGACACGTGTTTGTCTCTTGAGAATCTGATTGACGTTCATCGTCCGTATCGACCGAAAGATAAGCAGGCGCACAAAAAGAAAAAAGAAGACTTACCGGATGAGTTGATGGGTGATGGCGAAGTACATCGCCTTGAAGCCAAAGA
>JBMYRY010000188.1:0-5787 GCA_049602795.1 Bradymonadia bacterium | reverse complement strand
CGATAATTTTCGTGGACGTTAATTGACTAGATTTCACGTTTTTCCTCCACTTTGGATACCCCCAAATGGTGCGTCATAAGGTTCTCAGATCTCATCCACAGGTTCAACCGATTCTAGACTGAGCGCGGAGAGTGCGTCTAGGAGATGTCCGGCCCTGAATGGCTTAAACAGAACAGGCTTATCCGTCTGGTCGATAAAGACCTGCATTGACAAAGACACCGCCCCCCCCGTTATGACAATGAATCGCCGTGTGAGGGGGTGGTGCATATACTGTAACGTACCGAACAAGTGTTGCGCGCCGCCGCAGGGCATATTGACATCGCAGACAACAGCATCAATTTCATCTGTGTCGATGATCGCAAGCGCATCGTCGGTGTTTGAGGCGAATAAGCATTCATACTCACCAAGTAATTCGCCGATGATTTTTGGGAGCTGAGGATCATCATCCACGACGAGTACTCGCTCAATGACGTTGGTAATTGATTCGTGATCGGGGTCATCGTGTGATGACTTGGCGAATGGCAGCTTAACTGTAATTTTGCAGCCTTGATCTAGGGCTGTGTCGATTGTTATTCGACCGTTTGCTTTCGCGATAAGGTTTTGGCAAATGGCAAGCCCCAGTCCGGTGCCGGACCTTTTTCCGTGCGTGTAAAATGGTTCGAATACGCGAGCGGCTACTGCTTTGCTCATGCCGATCCCGAAGTCTTGTACCTCCAATACGAAATGCTCAGGCTCATCTCGTGTGGTAATTCGGACTTTGTTGGTTGCCGTCTCTGGGCGTCGTGCACCCGCCGCATTGAACAGGAAGTTGGTCAGCAATTGAATGAGGTTGTGATTCGAAAACGCCGGCTTGCGGGTGCTGTTCAGATTGACTTCGATATCGAGTTCATGGCGGATCCGGTGATTGCTTAATCGAAGAGTGTTTTCAATAATCGTTGAGATGCCGAGAGACGAGTCTTCTGCGGAAGTCTGAACAAACCATTTTAAATCGCTGATGATTGATGCCATTTGATGTAAGACTTCATCGACTACACCGAGTCGTTTGGTTAGGTCTTCAACGTCATCCGAGTGTATACGCTCGGTAAGAATTCGGGTTTGATTCATGGCAACCATTAACGGTGTGTTTAATTCGTGCGCGATGCCGCTCGCCAGCGTACCTGCTGCAATCACGCGATCCATTTGTAATTGCTTGACCTGTTCCAGGGTTTGGTTGGTGATATCACGCACGGCGATGAGTTCTTGGTGATCCTCAAGTGTCGATCGCAAGAGCTCTACATAGCGAATTTCGCCATTGTTAAGGTAGTACGAGTGAGTACTGAGGGTTTTACTCTCTACATGAACACTCGGCAAGAATTCACTGATTTGTTTGCCGTTCAACTCGTTTTCTGTTTTGTCCAAAATCAGAGTGAAGCCTTTACTGACTTCGGCGAGTTCTCCATCCACCAGTCGTGCGGTGCCTTGGAAACTAGCGGAGAGTAATTGTTCAAATCTTACAAGTTGTGCCTTCAGGGATCTTTGATGGTGTTGATCTAGCCACTCGTGAAACATACGAGCCATGACAATGAGAATGCAGGTCACAGCGAGGACTGCAATACTTTCGGCTAGCAGGTGTTGCGCAGTTTCGGATTGTGTCAGATATAAACCGAATAATCCGCCAAAGATAATGACCACGACGGAGAGCAATACGCGTCTGTCGAAGTAAACTGATGAGAGGATTACACCAATAATGAGGGCAAAGTGAGCAGCTTGGCTGTGCGGATTGTGGAAACTCGTCAGCAGGGGAAACAAAGTGGAGATTGCCACTTGAAAGATCATAGATGCGTTCATCCAGCGAGATCGCATGAGTATGTAGCTTAAGATGGTCACGATCAGTGCGCCAAGTAGCCACTCCACTGGAAGGGGAGGCACATCGTAAATGGACGAATGACTCAGTAGGTATAGACAAGGCGTAATTGGACAAACGAGGAGGTGAAACAACGCGATCATTGCACATTGCTGTCGTCTTACAGGATCGGTAATACTTGGGTGGGCGGCGAGAAACCAATCGTGAAACAGACCAGTGTTCATTTAACTCTCCGTACTAGGATTGAGAGGATACATCGTGAAATGCTCTCTTTTCTCGTTGTTGTGCTAACAAACTGCGAGGGTAAGTCGCGTCGTCCTTGCAGAATTGGCATTGGACTTTAGCAAGACATAAACCAACGGTTACTCACCACACGATTGTTCGAGACACCTTTACCGAGAAGAAAGGGAAATGTCCATTGGTCAATGCGGACAATGAGTGAAATCGAAGGGTTGTTTTTGTCGTAGTTGGTCCACGTCGCAAGTCCCGGCGCTGATTTCGCCGTCTTTCGCATCAACAATCCGCCAAGAGATCGTTCTTCGATGGATCGGTTGGGATTCGACAAAAATACACCGTAACTGCTCGGACTCAAATTGGCAGCGCTCTTGAATGGCTGAGAGCAGTCGTTCATCGTGAAGATGTCCATCTCCAAAATTCCAGCCCAATAGCCAGCCTGCAACCACTTCGCCATCGAGCCACTGATACGACGTGATATCGTTAACTGCGTGAGGCAGCGTCTCTTGCAACACGCGACCATGTAAATGCATTGCTCGGAAGGCGATTACCGCTTCCAAGGCGGCTTCCGCGACTTGCCGGTCATAAAGTCGCTCAAGTTGAACGGCTGGTGACATGCTTGTAGGGCTGAAATGTCGTTGAATCTGGTCGCTGCACTCGCCCTTGAAAAGCCATATGGAATGAGCCCAATTACCGGCGTAATATCGCATGGACGGCAAGAAGGAAATTCGATTGGGGAACAGGTTGCCAAGCAGTGGGACTAATCCTGATACGAGGATCAAGAATGCGATCATCCAGAGCGGGGCGGGAGAGATTGTGTAGGCTTGCATGTCTCCGAAACAGAAGAAGCCGCCGTAAACCATGACTAGATTCCATTCAAGGGGAACCCCCATGGGGACATGCAGTACGATGAATGCGTGAAAAACGACCATGGACGCTAAAGCAGCAGTGGTGAATAGATCACCTTGATTCGCGACGAGTATCACTGGGAACGCGAATTCAACGACAGTGCCAAAGTGGCTTAACCAGTATGCGGCTCGAGAGGGTCTGAGATCTTCCGGGAATCTTTTGAAGAAAGCTAAGCGCATTCGCTTAAGAAATCGCCACGGTGCATTACTGTTCATCACTGTAACAACGTATGGGAAGTGAGGTGTTAACTTGGAAACCGCTGCCCACAGCCAAAGAGAGAGTTGAATGGTGACCACACCAGTAAACCAGTGCGTTTCAGAGAGAAAGCAGATCATCATTGAGAGGTAATGCTCTCCTCGACCCGCAAGAAACATGGTCTTGTCTCTGATCGACATGATTGTCATTAAGATCAGAATCACGCTGAGTGAATGCGTATTGAAGACTGGGCTAAAGCAAACCCACATCGCGGTGACTATCACTGCTGCGTAAAGACTGACGTCAGTCAATGTTCGCGTATACAGCTTTCGCGCCCCAAATAATGGGAGTCGAACCATGTTCGGTCTCAGAAAATAGAGACAGCCGCCGATTGGGGGCATATATCGCCCCGTGAGCGGACCGCTGCCACAGCCCAGCCCAAGTAACTCGAAGGACATCGCCCAAACAATCATTTTGACCAAACATAGGTGAGTGAACCAACTTTCAGGCTCACGAAATGTGGGTGGGGTTTCATTGAATTGGAGTGTTAGAGCCCATCCTGCCGAGAAGACGATCATTTTCACAAGGTAGAACAGGACGACGGACATTGGCGTGCCGTAACCGTTCTCAGCCCAGTTGGTCGTAGCACGTTTGAGTCGCTCGTGCAGAGGGCGTTTTTTCGCTCGACTGACATCGTAGTTTGGGCGGATCGGTCTTGGTAAGTTAAATGTCATGATGAGCGCCGTCTATGATTCTGCAGGAAAATCGCATGAGAGGGAAACCGTGTAAATGAGAATCACCGTCGTTGTCACTTCGGGACGGGGTCGCCCCGATTCTCGCCACTGCTCCATTCATAAAGTCTGTTTGGGCATGTAAAAGCTACACAATCTGTTTATCTCACCGTGCCACACTATGGTACGATTGACCGATACACAATGGGGAATTGGGAGTGTGTTGATGAGAAGTGGACGAAGACACCTCGTATGGCTTTGGTTGCTTGTGGTCATTGCGTGTGGCGATGAGTACGTCAAGGTGGAAGAGAATAGCCCCATTCAAGTTGAAAGTCTGGAGCAGGTGATTTCCAAGACTCCCAGTGTGTCACTTAAGGAATTCGCCTTTCACGGAGAAGACCTTGTTCGATTGGACCTTGAATTAAACAGGGATTTATTTGCGCCAGGTTATCGTGAAACGAGGTTCGATCAGGCGGGCAAGCCTCTCGAGCATCCGCCGGAAGCATGGGCGAACGCGACGCCGTGTCATTATCATGGTTGGACAGTCAATACCGGTACCGATCTAGTCGTTGGACCCGTTGCTCTAAGCACCTGTCATCGCGAAGATGATACATGGACTGGCTTAATGCTGGTTGACACGCAACAGTTTAGCATTCGTGGACAGATGTGGTCGTTGACCGTTATGCCAATTGAGCCCATGGAATTGGGAGACGATGGGTTGGCGATTCTCGATGAACCTTTTCGTGCCTCAGATTCAGAGGCTGTCGATGTCCCTGAAGCGGCTGCGCCAGCCGAACCGGGTCATGCCGAGAACGATCCACTAGACAGAGTCCCCACATCGAATGCAGGTGCGCCACTCTACATTGAACTCGGTGTGGCCAATGATCGCAGTCGATTCAATGCACTTGGGAACCAAACTGAGCAGGAAAGTGCGGCCATTGTTAATGCCCTTGCTCTGCTTTACGAGAATGGTTCGGATGATGATGCGAATACACCTGATTTTGAACCAGATATGGAAATTGTTCTCGTAGAACAACTTACTTTTCAGGGGGCAGAGCCATGGGATGCACCGCCTCAACTCGGTGGAGGGGAGATCGACGAACTCGCTCTTCTCTACAGTTTCCTTGCATGGGCCCAGCCGAATATGAAGGGGGATAACTTTCAACTCTTCTCTAACCTTAATTTCTCTGGCAACACCATTGGCAAAGCGTTTGTCCGATCAATGTGTGTATACGAATATTCTGGAGCGGTCATTCAAGCGACGCATTCAACGGCGGCGGATGCAGCGGTGTCTGCACATGAGATGGGTCACAACCTAGGTATGGTGCACGATGGTACTTCCACGGCACAGTGGGATGCTCGTGCGTGCAACTCAAGCGAATTTATTATGTCCGCAACCGCGAATGTAAATGCGCCACAGTCGAGCTTTTCTACCTGTAGCAAGGCTGCACTCGATGCTTTTGTTGCTAGCGGTCAATTGGGTTGCTTGGAGAACGAACCGCCTTCGGAAGGCGGTGTATGTGGTGACGGGGTGTTGAATCTGGGTGAGGATTGTGATTGTGGACAAGCGGATTGCTCAGACTTAGATCCGTGTTGTCATGGACTCACATGTCAGGGCGTTACCGGTAATGAGTGCACTGACGATGATGGTATCGCGGGAAGTTGTTATCGGGGTCAATGTGTAACGACTACGGAATATTGTGATGGTGTGAACTCTCGTATCTCCGGTGCGACGTTCGAAGCATCGAATCAATGTAACGACATTGTTGATGATTGTTCACGCATCTACTGTCTCCGTGATGGCAATCAATGCACCTACTTTCAGAGTGAAGGGGTCCCGCTGCCTGCTCGAGATTACACCCCGTGCGACGGCGG
>JBMYRY010000187.1:0-5798 GCA_049602795.1 Bradymonadia bacterium | reverse complement strand
CTTTTTGGCTCGCCAGGACCCGCACCGGTGATGGTTTCTTCCTGTAGAGTTGTCTGTTGTTTAAAGGACCATTGGGCTTCAGCGATGCCAATGAGCGCCAAGGCGAGAGCGGTCACGCCGGTTGTCATTTGAGCGGTACGAAACTGCCGAGCTCTGGTGACGTCCGAAGTTCGAAATCGCCCAGATGAGGTTCGCATCGATTCGACACCGAGGAAAAATCCAATAGAGGCAGCTGCACTAAGGGCTTGGCTTGCCAAAAAGAATTGTCCGAGGGTATGGTCGTCATTTTGAAATTGACCAATGCCAAAGGGCAGTAGGGCGACCGTGCGGCTATTGATTTTAACGTCTCGCCTGACTTTGACGAGGTTTGCTAATCGTTTCTTGCGTTCCTCTTCTTCAGCGTGTTTCTGCAAAGCTGCTCTGATTCGAGCGATGTCCTCTTTGAGTTGATCACGGAGTTGGTCGAAAAAGGAAATTGCTGGTGGAGGCACCTTGACTGGATCGAGTCTAAAGTTTGGACGCAGACGAATGAGTTTTTCAAATTGTCGTCGAGCGCTCTCTTTATCTTCCAAAAAAAATGAGGCTAAACCAGCCAGCTCGTATGCGCGCGCGATCTTATTTTCGTCACTCAGCAATAAATCAGGTTCGATGACCGGTATGATTTTTCGGAGTACGCGAGCATAATCCCCGTATAAGTAGGAGTTCTCAGCATCTCGTAACTCTTCGGCTGGTCCGGCATAGGCATATCCTCCTTGCAGCCAGATGAAGAAGAGGAGATAGGTGCAGCGTCTCATCGGTTTGCCTTACTCGTTTCGACTGGCGGATCGACTACTGTCGTTTGGCCGGCCGTGAGGTTTATAGTGAGCATCATAAAACTATTGTCTGCCCGTCGAATCATGATCTGTTTCTGACTGCGATAGGCATTCATGTCCATGGTAATACGCTGATTGGTTTCTCCCAAGATTCTTTGGTTTTTATCGTCACGGTCTCTGATTTCTAGGGCGCCTTCGGTGGTGTTAACTCTAAGGTAGGCATCGAGCCACTTACACTCATGGAATATGGCTGGCACTCGTTGTCCTGCAACGACGACCCGATCGTAGGCTTCTGTTTTACATCCAAGATTTTCGATTTCAATTCGGTGTTTGCCAGGTGGCAGTTGTAAGCCACCTTTCGCTCGAACTCTTGAGAGGTACTTCTGAGGATGAAGAGTACCATTGACAATGATACGAGCGCCCTGAAGTTCGCTGCTGACCTGAATTGTCGTCAGCGGACCGTCTGCATTCGTGACTGCGCCAGTTGATGGTGTTTTGTTCGTTCGTACACCCTTGAATTGACGGGGCGGTCGGGATGGCTTCAAACGGGACGAGGTATTCGTGACCGTTTTAGAGGAACTGTCTTTCTTTGATGGTTTTGGTTGGCTGGCATCGAGTTCTTTGACGGCTTCAATGAAGGCATCCGTTGGTAGTGGTTGACCATCGACACGGCTTGCATTTGGAAGTGCAATTGAGGCATCGAGTGAATCGGTTAGCACGCTTTGAAACGCAGCGTCTGCCGCGAAATTCTGACCCGAGTCTGTGTTCGCGGTGACCGGTGTTGGGGGGCGCGTGGATATCTTTGGTTTCGCGCTAAAGTGATTGAGCGCTAATTGGCTACCACCGGTAAGGAAAACGGCAATGAGCATACCGAGACCGATTCGATGAAGACGTTGTCGGTTGGTTAACCGATTGAGTATCTTTATCGCCCTTTTATCATTTGGTCGATGCGCGAGGGCGCGATTTACGCTGTCGAGCAACTCGGGGATTGATGACTGGTCCATTTTCTCTTCAGCGTGGTCGAGAAGGTGTTTTACTGTTTGTGCAATGAGTGCTGGTTCAGCGCTCTCGCGAGATTCGGTCAATTCCTTCCGCCAGTTAGATGTTTCCGTGAGTCCGAGGGTCTCAAGATGAAGCTTCATACGTGCGCTGACTTGGCGGGCCGTTGGTCGTTGTTTTGGATCCTTATGCATACATTCGGCGACTAAGTCACTTAAAGCTTGTCCGGCTGCCTCGGAGTGTTGTCCAAGGTGGTCGAAGTCGGTTTCAAGGATCCGTCGAAATAAGGCTGATGGGTTGGGACCAGTAAAGGGTAAAACTCCCGAGATGCACCAATAGAGCATTGTGCCGAAGCTGAACACATCTGCTGGGGTGTCCACCGTACTTCCATCGATTACTTCGGGGGCCATATGTGCAGGTGAGCCGAGGATCGTTCCCGTCGCAGTCAATGTGGGCATATCGATCATTTGTGCGATTCCAAAATCCATAAGCACCGTGGAACCATCTTCTCTGATCATAATATTTTCAGGTTTGACATCTCGGTGGACGATGCCGGCATCATGCGCTTTGGCTAATGCATCGGCAATGGGCTGTAAGATGATAATGGCCGCTTCTGGTGATTTGAGGGGCTTTTCTCCTAAAAACTCTCTCAATGTTGGACCATTAATGTATTCAGTTACAATGTACGAGCGCGTACTCTCAGCTGGCGCATAGTCAAAAACCTCCATGATGTTTGGATGCTTCAGTCGAGCGACTGCTTTCGCTTCACGCGCAAATCTCGCTCTTGAATCTGCGCGTTCGGCAAGGTGTGGATGCAACAGCTTCAGAGCGACGAAACGGTCGAGCACGGGATCTCGGGCGTGATACACAACGGACATACCTCCTTGTCCAATTTGCTCGATGAGTGTGTATCGGCCGTACCGCTGCGTCTCCATGATATCCTTTATATGTTTCGAACCGGATGAGCGTCGTTCATCAGAGGTGCCTTTACTTTAGGGTCATCTACGATCATCATGTCAATATAAAGGTGACCCTGTGGGAGTGAACAATAAAAAATGAAGACTGTACTTGTTGTAGATCCGGACGTGAAGTCTCGCCAGGAGATCATCGGTGCCTTGCCCACCAAAGATGTAAACACGGTAGAGATGGAAGATGGGATGGACGTGCTGCGTTATCTTAAGTCAAATAGTGTTGATGTGATCATCTCCGAGGTTGATTTACCTTTCCTGGGCGGACTGGAGTTTGCGAAAGCGGTCAAGCAAAAGAACGAGTACGCACGAACGGCTATCGTCTTCCTCACGTCGAAAAGCGATCCCATGTCGATGATTCAGGGCATCAAAGCTGGCGCGAAGCAATACTTGACGAAGCCAATTGCCTCTCGAGAATTGGGAGAAAAGCTGTCTAAGCTTCTCGGGGGACGTTAATTGTTGTTCGCATCTTCCGGCTCATCGACCGGTCTATGCCTGAGGAGAAAGGCAACCACTTGCAAGGCACAGGCCTCAGGGTAGCCAAACTCCTTTTCTAAATTAGCCAATGTTTCCTCCGCTTGAGCCTTCTCTTGAGCGTCGAGCCTCGGATCTTCACTGGTTAGGAGAGCGACGAGATTTCTTTTCACGCGGTCTGCGGTCTTTCTTTTCTCGTTATAAAAGGCGTCGTTAAGTCCAGAAACGAGATCAGCGAAGATCTCTTCATATTTGAGCGTTTCGTCCCGATTATCCATGCTCCATGCCGCAATTCGATGCACCATTGATTCTCGAAACTGGGCACCTTCCTTTTTGCTGATGCCTAGTTTTGATTCTACATCTTGCATGAGGGCTGCGTCCGGATCTTCGGACCGACCCGTCATCGGATTGGCTCGCTTTTCCTTTCGGATAAAATGTACGACATGGTCAATGTACGTTGTCAAAAGTTCTACGGTCGCGCTCTGATCGACTAGCCCCATTGCTTGATGAAGCTCATCCTCGACAATGCCCAGGTACCATTGATGTACCGTGGAGATCGCCAACTCGGGATTGTGATAATCTTCGTCGGCTTCGAGGCTCAAGAATGGATATACCGCTGTCTGCTGCGTTAATTCGTGAAGAGCACTCAGAATTTCTACACCAGTTAGGCTATCCGGAGAAAACCGTGCCGCGCTTAGCAAAACGCCCTTTAGCTCGCGCGGGCTTGGACCGAACCGTCCTTCATAGTGTTCATCATTGAGTCGTTCAGCGAAAAGCGTGGGAATCGCGCTTCTCAGTGAGTTTGCCGACTCGCGACTCAGGCTGGAGGGCAAAATACCGTAGGCATATAGATTTGCCTTATCTACAGCGCTCATTGCTTGGATACCCTTGATAGTTTCTTCGTCGAGTGGTTCCCAGCCGTGGGCGCGTTCGAGTCGGCACAGGACTGCCCACAGAGCCAAGACGTCTGGGACATGCGGACCAATATTGATTTCTTCGCTCAATGAACGGAGTTGCTCCCAGTAAATTTGGCTTTCGGCGGGAAAGTCCAGGAGATAGGGGACGGTGATCAACTCAAGCCGTTCCTTAAAGCTAGCGAAGTCTGGGATTTGCTTAAAGGCAGTGAGATGATCAGCGTTACAGGACCCGATAAGCACCATGTCGAGATAAAGGTCCATCGTGTCTAGCCGTACGACACCTGTCTCGCACGTCGCTAGTAAATATTTGAACGTTTCCACAGGGCGTTTGAGAAGGTCGTTGAACTCGAGCATGCCTCGATTGGCGTCCACCAGGTCGCCCATGGGTTCGAACAGGGTGAGCGTCTGTAAGCTCGGAGGGAGTGCTCCGAGGCTTCGGTCTGCCGTCACTTGTCGTACCGCTGCGTCGACCCTCATTTGTGGATCCACCGTGACCAAGGTACGGCGATATCTTCGAGACATGCTGACGCGTTCGACCTGGATATGTTTGAATACCTCGTTAAGGTCGCCTTTGTAAGCGCGCAAGAGGTTGTCGAAGATTTGCCGGTTTTTGGGCGAAAGTTCACCTTCCCGGAGATAGAGAGGGACATCGTTTGCATTGTCAAAAAAACGCTCGAAAAACGCGGTCCTCATTGGCTTTGGCAGGAGAAGAAGCGGGTGATCTGTCGTTTCGTTGTGAATGCGCGCGTCGACATCAGCTTCATCGAGGTGAGCGAATGTCGAGATCGACTCGCTAGCTAGGGTACTCGAAAACCCTATTCCAGTTTTGTCTACCTTCTTCGTAGGGAAGATCCAGGAGAACGAGTAAAGAGCGCCTTCCGGCTGCTCGCTGTAGTATTCACATGCACGCATCAAGCAACTGATGATTCGGCTTTTTGCGCTGCCATTGGGACCATTCAGTAAGATGAGGCGATTTACCCGTCCGAAGCGGACAAAGTCCGTCAACAACCCATAGATCTTTTCTTGGATGATTTCTTGACCAATGAGCGCATCGCGATGTTCATCGAATTCACAGTCAAAGAGCTTGAATCGATTGAAAACTCCGTAAGGGCGGTAAACGGTCTCGGTGCCAAAGTACTCCATACACTCTTTGAGGTATCGAGCTGAATCACGGCAGTGGACGGACGGCGTTTTTTCAACCAACTCTAAGTACTGAGGCATGCTTAAAAGATGATTGGCTCTTGAGAAACTTTCTCTGAATCCTGACGCTGAGTCTGCAAGCCAATCGGAGGTTGTTTTCTTCTGCTTTTTCTTACTGCCCATGTGTCATGTATCCCAATCGATTCAGTTTCGGTTATGCGTCTGGTTTAACTGTCCAGGTAATTTCTTTTTCGACCATCTCACATGCTTGAGCGTTACAGACGCTAAAGTCGATCGTAGCTTTGACCGTTGTGGGTGCCTTCGGCTGAGCCGCCAGGTTGAATTGTAATTGTTTTTCTGTGAGCTGAGCTGGTTCATTCCGTACGCCTGAGAGGTTCGCAAGGGATTGTTCCTTGGCAACTGTCAACGACGCTGGATAGTCCACATTCATCTTGAAATCTGCTAGAGGCAGCACTTTAACGCTGGTC
>JBMYRY010000186.1:0-5803 GCA_049602795.1 Bradymonadia bacterium | reverse complement strand
CATTGTTCGCAGATCAACTGAGCCTTTTCCTGAAGCTCTTCGTCCAATACTAACCATTGAGCAAAGCCCGCATCCAGTGCCTCTTCAGCATTTGGCTGCCAGCCCTCATCGCCGAGCATTCGATCCGCATTTTCGGGCGACATCAGCCGTGGGAAGTGAACGCTTGAGCAACCTTCGGGACAAATGCCCAAAGCGGCGAATGGTGTTGAGAAGGTTGCGGATTGTGCCGCGATGATGCCATCGCACAATGTCGCAGAGGTGACTGCTGCACCAATCGCTGGACCATTAATCGCGGCTAGAATTGGCTTAGGAAAATCGATGAATCTATCGAACAAGTCCTGGTTATGCTCAACGATTAAACGGTGAATGGTCCTCGGGTGACCCAGCTTAAGGGTCCCACCGAGATTGACACCGGCGCAATAATAGTGACCGGTTCCGGTTAGAATGACGGCGCCGACCTCTGGATCGTCGCCGGCGTCTAATAAACCGCTTTTCAGCGCCTGCATCATTTCTTCTGTCCAGCCGTTCAATCGCTTCGGGTTGTTCATTCTCAAGGTGAGTACGCGATTTTTGAGTGTGCGGACAATCAGTCCTTCCTTTACATTCATGGTCGGATGGCTCCCTGTAATGACGGTGACCTGTCTCTTCCACCCTCAGATACTTTACGCCTCAGGGCAAGTGGCGAACTGCAAATTAAAAAAAATGCTTTTTTTTGTAACCTTCCTTCGTTGCACATATCTACTGCCGGGTAGATTATGCTTTACGTACTTTTATAAGGAGGAATTATGAAACAATATCTCGCCGCATTGGCAGCCCTTTTCTTTGTGTTTGGATGTACTCAACTCGAGGTGGAATCCGAGACGACTTCTTCGGATATGCTTGATATTAAGCGAGGTCCAACATCACCTGACGCGGAGAAGCCGACGATCGGCGTTTTGCTGACCTCGCACGGGGATATCAATACGTTTGAGGAAATCGAGCCGTACATTCGCAGCGCATTTTTAAAGAACGTCGGTGTGCCACTCCCTCGATTCATTCGAGAAATTATCGAGGACCCCGCATACTGGATCGCTCGAGACGGGATTGAGGAGCAGTATGACATCATTGGACCAACGCGATATCGTGAAAATGCAATCTTGCAGGCGGAGACGATCAGACAAGCCTTAGAGACGAAGGGCGTCAACACCACTGTCTATGTTGGATATAACTTCATGCCTCCGTTCATCGAAGATGCGGTTGCTGAAGCACAGGCCGATGGCATCAAAGAACTCGTTGTCTTTAATAAAGGCGCACAGTTCTCACTTGCGACGCTGGGTGAGAGCATTGAAGAAATCGATCATTACATGAAGACCGACGCCGCCGCCGGATGGGAAATCGATATGGTTGCCGTCCGTCAGTTTTCTTCAGACGAGCGTTTCCGTCAATTATTTGCCGATGTACTCGCGAGAGATGCTGAGATTTATTTTCCAGGTGTCGACCCCGCTGATGTCTGTTTATTCGTCGCCTCTCATGGTCTTCCTCATCGGCTCATTAACATGGGGGATCCTGCAGTCGACCAAATGCTGGAGGTTGTTGAGGATCTCAAGGAACGCTTGCCGGAATACCCGATTTATCATGGCTTCCTGAATGATGACTTTTTTCCGGGGGCAACGTGGGTCGAGCCGGCGAGCGATGAAACAGCATGGGACATTCGCAGTGATAGTTGTCCAGCGGTTTTAATGGATGGGCGCTTATCATTTACGACTCACCACCGCGCTACGCTCTTCGACCTAGACGTCGACGCGCGAGACATTATTGAAAATACACCTGATCTACAGGGTAATGGTGAACCACATCCGCTCTACCGCCCACTCAAGGCAGTTCTAGCGCCCAATTGGGATGATGACCCCGGGTTTGCTGAATTGATGGCAGACCTTACCATTGAAGCACTTCAAGGTGACGGTGACTTGATTGAGTTGTACGGTCGTACAACCGAAGATTAATCAGCACCCTTCGCATCAGTGTTGAGGGCTCTGGTAAATTGGGCCCTCAGCGCTTGGCTAGTGCGTTCAAATGCGATCTAGATTCTATTCAAGAACACACATTCTCACTCTTCTTTGCCAATGACATCTCGCCAAGGGCGTCCCTCGAGGTAGAGGTCACCAACCATGACTCCGCCCTTCGCATCAATGATGATATCGACGCTGCTTTTATAGGCGGCGAGCGCTGTTTCGAGTTGTGCAGCCGACGCCTCTGGAATTAGATATTTCTTGGGACCGGAAAGTTCTTTGATGTTCACCTGACTGTCGCACTCATACTCGCTGAGACTTGCCGGCTCTAATTGGATTACGACGGTCTTGCCTAAATGCTTGATGAAACAAAGAACTTGACCCCGGTCGTCCGCATCGAGTTGATTCAAATTTTTTGGTATTCGCTCCTCGGGGTGAGGGGACAGTGGATTCGTTAGGCTTACGATGTAGTTGTAACGAAGATAATGTCCGTGGATGAGGTCTCGTGGGTCGTAGCCAACAATCTCGAGGCGCCATGTGTGACCTTGAGTTGCGCGATACTCTGAGTTTGCAAGCATGCCAATAATACCCAGCAGAGGGATGGTCATTGCAACGTGTAAGTAGTTCAAACGTCTCATTCCGAATGTCCTCTCGAGTCAGAGGGTAGTAGGTCTTTGCTTCGTTTATGCCAGACCCTAACAATCAACAAGCTGAGGGCGCCACCGGTGATCAAGAGGACACCCGTGTTCAACAGTGAGCCAAAGACTTCAAAATAAATGACAATAATTCGAAGTGCGACCATAGATGTCGCAAACCGAAATAGACCCCGCATTTGGCTGGACAGGGCTGCACGGGCGATCAAGCCCCAGTAGCCAATGAAAACAATGATGCCTAATAAGACAGATGGAATGTGCTCTAACGCCCAAAGCGGTGCTTGAAGTAAAAAACTCGCAACTGCAACATATTGCCAAAAACGATCACCCTGCGTGCGCCTGTCTAGGTGCCGAACCAATAGATAGACGAAGGGGAGTGGTGCCAATGCACTTGCCAGGGACATGGAGAATTCAACTTCGTCGTAAAATACGAACATGCCTACGGTGCTGAGGAGAGCGATGCCAACCAGTGAGACAAGCGTGAAAACGGAGGAAATTTCAGGGCGAAACGACCGAATTCGGGTCGCATAGAAGAGCCAAAGCACACCCCAGATTAACGTGGGAACCCATTCGTAGAAGGTTTCGAGCTGATTGAACCAGCTCCCTGCGGTTAGGATGAGCCCACCAACCCAAACAATGCCGACGAGATGGCTTCGTCCTTGGCTCAGTAGGGGAGAAATTAAAAGCAACCAGAAAAGCAGGGCAGAGCGGGTGTCACCACCCAACTGATAAATTTGTCCAATGAGTGCGATGGACGCGAGTGTCCATGCGGTGATGACTGCGATGAGCGTCTCCCTCAACCACAACCTTTCACGTCGATCTGCACGATACAACCCGAAGACGAGCGTAACACCTAAAATGATGTCAATGCCTAGCTTAACATTGGCGCTGAGACCGTCCCAGTTTGCGGCGATGAGTGAGATTAAGCCCAAGCCGATGGCTAAGGCAGCAAGCCCAGTAATGGCGGAAAGTAGTTTAGGTTTACTGTTGGCGCGCTCATAGGCTAAAATTCGTGCCTTTGCCGCTTCGTCGACTACGCCTGCCTCGACCCAACGATTGAGTCGTTTTTCCAATTTCATCTCGTTTACACCTCTCCCGTCATTCACCAGCACTGACACCGGTACTTAGAACTATGTTCTGCGATCCTGCCAGGTTGTAAGTGGCTGTCGGTCGACAGATCTTGGAAGTGCTTGGTGCTGCGCCGACGGGTCTCATCTCCACGACTGCTTCGAGTCTACGCGTACTCAATCTCGATTGCTAGCTTCCTCGACGACTCGCCCATCAGAGGGCCATGACCAAAACAAATATGCGTACAAGCCAAGGTTTTCGCCCGTTAGGTCGCATCCAACTGTGCGGCGGGGCGCAATGATTTTTAATTACACCTTTTTAGTATCAATATATTTTGCTGTAATGTCTTTGGTGTAAGATTTTGTTTTTATTAATTTTTTTGTTAATTATTCACCCTCTTTGTACTTTTATTTTTCTGCGGTCTTGATTTTAACTCAATCGTTTGAGTATGTTTTAGGTGATGGTTTTTCGAGGGAGTGTAGGGAAATGATGGTTTTTATTTACACTGTTTTAGTATTGTTTAATGTGGCTGCATGGAGCCGAGGTCGCTAGATAGCTTAGGTATTGCTCCGTTGCTGGGTACGAGACCCAAGTGAGCGGTAGGTCATTTGAGGAGGTGTTTTGTGTTTGCCGAACAATTCAATGTGCAGGGGGATGAAGGGTCTTCAGTCACTGATCCCAGGTATTTACTTGAGTGGGCAACGGAACAATTCGAAGGCTCAATTGCGCTTGCAACCTCGCTGGGGAATCAAACTCTCGTGATTATTGACATGCTGTATCGAATGAATCGAAGAATTCCAGTCTTCTGTCTTGATACAGGCTTACTGTTTGACGAAACGTACGAATTGTGGCGCGAGGTTGAACAAAAATACGAACTTAAGATCGAAGGACTGCGATCTCCACTTACGCTCTCCGATCAATCCACGCTCTTTGGCGATTCGCTTTGGAATACTCAACCCGATGAGTGCTGTAAACTTCGAAAAGTTCTACCACTACGTCAGCGAATTCAGGGACTCGGCGCTTGGGTGACGGGGCTAAGGCGAACCCCTGGCTCCCCGACTCGAGATCATGTCAGAGGTGTTGAATGGGATGCCGTGAATGGGCTGTTCAAAGTCAATCCGCTTTGGGCGTGGAGTCCGGATGATGTGGTGACTTACATGCAAGCGAATCAGGTCCCATCCAACGCGCTACTGACTCAGGGATACCGAAGTATTGGCTGTGCACCTTGCACCAGTCCGTGCACGGGTGGAGACGAGCGCAGTGGGCGTTGGTCTGGTCAAAGCAAGACCGAATGCGGCTTACATTTTATGAATTCAAAAAAATAGAGGTTGGAGTTTTTTACGATGAGCGAGACAATCCGAAACGACATTATGGGCAAGGTCGAGCTTGCGAAGGCTGACATTCGCGCATTTGATGGTCAAGTTGGTCGATTCAATAGAGGACTGGTCCCTGATCCTGTCTTTCTTGAAAATCGATTGCGTCATGGCGTCTACGGTCAGCGTCAAGACGATGTTCATATGATGCGATCCAAACAACCGCTCGGATTGATCACCCCAGATCAATTAGATGCGATGGCTGACATCACCGAGACATATGCAGCGGGCATCGCTCATTTAACGACAAGGCAAGATATACAAATACACTACATTGGCTTGGATCAGACACCCGCAGTAATGGACGCTTTTGCGAAGGTGTCAGGTACCTTCCGCGAGGCGTGCGGCAATGTGGTGCGAAACATCACTGCGCCGCCCGTGAGCGGGGTGTGGCCCAACGAAGTATTCGATGTCACGGCACACGGGATTGCGCTCGCTAAATTTTTGCTAAAACATCCTGACGGACAGGGACTTGGGCGGAAATTCAAGATTCAGATCTCTGGCACCGATGATCACCGATGGAACCAAGGGATGATTCATGACATTGGCGCGACAGCACGCATTAGAGACGGTGAAAAAGGCTTTCACATCCTTGTCGGCGGTGGGTTAGGTGCGGTGCCACATCCAGCTCAAGAATTGTACGATTTCATTCCCGAAGCAGAGCTTTTGCCTCTCTCGCTCGCAGTCTTAAGGGTCTTTGGTGAGCATGGAGAAAAGCGCA
>JBMYRY010000185.1:0-5845 GCA_049602795.1 Bradymonadia bacterium | reverse complement strand
ATGCTCGCAATGGTACTCATCGAACGTGAGGCATTTCTTGAAGCTCGCTTACTTCTTGAACAACTGCTAACCATCACGAGAGAGCGGGAGAATAGACACATGAATGTGACTCTCCATCTTTTGTTGGCAAACTGCTGTGCTCAAGATGAAAGTTGGACAGAATGGCTGGAGCACGTCACCACAGCGAAGCAAATCCTCGACCAAGCCCCCATCATTGATTTTGACATTGCGACATATGCTGAGCGCGCTGCACTGGGTGCATATCAAGCCAATCAACTAAGCGCTGCTCGAATTCCCCAAGACATCGCCGATACTCAATTTGAAGCGCTCAAGACTCGGGGCGACGGCGTATCAGAGTAAATTTGCGGCCATCTCAGCAAGCGGGCTGCGTTCCCCCTGCATTAACGTCACGGAACCAGCGAGTTCTTGCCCACGTAACCGATTAACCAAATACACCAAACCATTGTCCGATGCGTCGACGTATGGATTGTCGATTTGGTATGGATCTCCAGTAAAAATCAGTTTGGTTCCTTCGCCTGCCCGGGTCAATATGGTCTTTACTTCGTGAGGCGTCAGGTTCTGAGCTTCATCGACAATCATGTACTGATGGGGGATCGAGCGCCCCCGGATGTAGGTGAGTGGCTCAATCTCTAGCACGCCCATATCTACAAGCGTCTCAGGACCACGACCTCGACGCCCGTCCGAACGCCTGCTCAATAGAAATTCAACATTATCGAAGATAGGCTTCATCCAAGGATCCAATTTCTCCTCCACGGTGCCAGGCAGAAACCCGATATCGCGTCCAAGGGGAAAAATCGGACGGGAAACAAGTACTCGTTGATATCGTTGATCATCCGTCGTTCGCTTCAAACCAGCGGCTAGCGCGAGTAATGTTTTTCCCGTGCCCGCCTTACCCACCATCGTGACCACTTTAACACTGTCATCCAACAAGATGTCGAGGGCGCATACTTGTTCGCGATTCTTTGGTCGAATCCCCCATACCCCTTCATCCATTCTCGGAACAGCCTTGATGAGCCCTGTCTTCGCGCGATAACGCCCTAGGGCAGTATGTGTCTCAGATTCTTCATCAACGAGCACAACGTATTCGTTTGCTGCAATGTCATCCACGTCCAGGCTTAACCCATCTCGAAAGGCTTCACGAATCTGGTCGGAGGAAACGACAACCTGCCGATGACCCTGATAGAGAAGACTCACGTCCACCGGTGCAGGCTCATAGTCTTCAGACTCAAGACCAACTGCATCAGCCCGGATTCTCAAATTGGTATCCTTAGTGACCACAATCACCGGTTTATCTGGGTCTTCTTCGCGCAGCACCAATGCACATTTGAGAATCAAATTATCGTACATATGCTGCACCACAAAATGTGCGGTGTCCGGCACATCCTTTGACAACAACATGACGCGTAGTCGGCCACCGTTGTCTAGGTCGACCCCTTCATTTAGGCGACCAGTCTTTCGAAAGGCATCAAGTTGTCGCGCCACAGCTCTAGCATTTCGACCAAGACCATTGACTGACTTCTTAAATTGGTCGAGCTCTTCGACGACATAAATCGGCAAGACAACCTCATGCTGCCCGAACCGATTAATGGCAAATGGATCATGCAACAATACGTTGGTGTCCAGAACAAACCGCTTCGAAATCATCTTCAATGCTCCTCTTTGAAACAGACCACTAGAACAGTTTTGAAACTACTTTGCCTGACGCCTGAACCACCTCAGGCCAACTACAGACTTGATTACGACCGTTATGCTTCGCTAGATACAGAGCCTGATCGGCATGGGCAATCAACTCATCCTTGTCCGTGCCATCTGTAGGGTAACTCGACAGTCCCATGGAAATGGTCACACTCACATCACCATGTGCTTCATTGGGAATCACAAGTTCCTCGATCTCACGGCGTATTCGTTCGGCAATCTGGCGTCCGCCATCTGCATCAGAATCTTCGAGCAAAAGCGCAAACTCTTCGCCGCCGTAGCGAGCAGCCAGGTCAACTTTACGCGCCGCCGAGCCCAAAATCGCAGCAACGCGCTTGAGCACCTCATCGCCAAATGGATGTCCATATGTATCGTTGAGCTGCTTGAAATGATCGATATCCATCAAGATCAAACAGAGTGGGTCCATGCGACGGGATGCGCGAACCAGCATGGTATCAAAGGCCTGTTGAAAGGTACGGTGATTCTTCAGCCCGGTCATACCGTCGACCATCGCCATCTCGCGAATTTGTTCATGGGCATTGCTCAAATCCAGCTTCACCGCAACTTGTCCAGCAATCAATTCCAGAATATCACGAGCAGGAGAGACAAAAGCTTCAGTCGCCTTGGATGCAAGCAACAAAACTCCAGTGGGTGCTTCAGAAGATACCTGCAAAGGAATGATCAACAGCGAGTTGATGTCGGTGAGAATGTCCTGACGGTCAAAAACTGGCGATTGACCATTATACGTGCCGTGAGCGGGCAAGCTATGGCGGACGTCGATAGACTGCTTCACCAAGCAATGATTCAACTCAAATGTTCTATCGGCATATCGGTCAGCGAACGTCCCATCCGCATGAATCACTTTAGCTGCAGAGCCATCGACGGTGGCAATTACAGTCAAATCCAAAGTAACCAGAGACCGAACTGCGTTGACCACTGCCTTCGCAACCTCGTCCATACCAAGTGCTGTGTTTAGCTCCTGCAGTGCAGCGCATAAATGAGCAATTGTCGAACGTTCGTAGTCCGTTGCCTTGAGTCGTTGACCCGTGGTCACATCGAGGGATAGTTTCCGGGCTACCATGTTTAACGTAGCCTTTTCTTCCGCTGTCCAAGCGGCTTTTGTTTCACGATCAACGCAGAGAACACCGAGAACAGCATCTTCTCCTAAAGCTCGATTTTCGTCTTTGATAACCATGGCGTATGCACTCCCTACACCGCCCGGTTTCTCGTAATATGGTAGACCAGCAAAACTTTCATGAGCCGGTGCCAAAGAAATTGAATGCTGATTACGAATCGCACTTCCGGGCAAGCCCACGCCTTCTGGAAATGGACCGGTGGCGACTTCAACACGCGTTGTCGCAATGCCCCGCATCACGAGACCTTCTTCGCCGCGCCATAAAATAGTTGCCGTCGTGAGTGATAAACTCTCCTGCAACAGTCTAAGCTGGATATCGAAGGATTCGGTCAAGAAATCCAATGTCGCTCGCCCAACGGTCGGGAAACGATCGCCTAAACTTGGTAATTCATCAAGCACGGGCGCTTGCTCTGTCAGCAGACCAAAGTCACGTGCTTTTCTATGTTCTTCATTCGCATGCGCTTTGCGTTCCCTGCGGCGATCAAGTTCATCTCGAAAGACCTTCGTCGATGCGAACTGAGTAATCGAGTACACCGCAATCGCCAAAACAAAAATGTTGATGAGAAACCCCATAAAACTATTGGATTGAGTGACCCACAACCCCAACTCAAGCGTGAATGCAGTCAAATGGGCAACCAGGGCACTGCGTTTGCTTTGTGTAATATGGTACCAACCGAGTCCCAGCGCGCCCAGGATAAGACACTGGCCAGAGTATGGTCCAGCAAGGCGGACAAACATCCATAACGAGACCACGGTCAATGTGGCACTTTCGTAAAGGTCGAAGCGTCTTTCTGATTCATTCCCACGAAGAGATTGATTCAAGCGCCAGCCCGACAGCCCCCAGACAGCAAGAGCGCATAGTCCGCCCCAAATCGTTGTCGACTCACCATCTAAAGCTCCACCAACGACCGTAATTGCTCCGATACAGGCAAGCCCTAACTGATACCACGGTTCGATTAAGGAAAGTACCGATCGGAAGAAGTGCGTCATTGCCTAGGAGCCTCCAACTGTCGTTTGTGTTCCCGCCCATGCGGAAACTGGTAAACGACCTCACCTTGGCTTAGCATACCCAATCGGAGGCGTGCGTGGAATAACTCTTCTTCTCTACTGGATCTGAGGCGATCGATCTCAGCTCGCATCCGCTCGACCTTCACCTTTCGATGATGTCGCAAACTCCGCAAACGCCCCATTTCAGAAGCCAGTCGCTCATTATGAGAAACGAGACGTGCATCTAATGTTGTTTGATAAATCGCGAGAAGCGTGAGGATGCCGAGAGCGGGAGGAAGAATGGACAGTCCGATGCTTTTGAGTCTGACGACTCGAGACAGCAGCAGCCCCCTCAAAATTCCTTTCGCATGGTCGCTCCGGCGACAAGTTAACAATAGTACGTTACTATCCTACATTGGATCACTCTTCAATACCTTATCGCCATCCATCTATTTTTTTGCTGAAGTAGGATGTTCGAACCAACAAAACCACCGATCAATTGAGCATTAGCTGGCGATCGTGGAGACGAGCTTCAGCGCAACGAGAACAACGATTACTCGGCAAGTTTAAAATCAACGCTCGCTGGCAACCCAACACTCTGAACTAATTCAAGAACGCTTGCCACTCGACCGTATGCCGCTGACTTATCACCGCTAATGAAAACAATGGTTTTTGGGGCACTACGCTTGATCTCGAGCAATCGAACTTCCAACTCATCCATACTCACCGGCTGAGTTTGATTCGTATAGATTTGTCCAGACTTTGAGACGGCAATCCGAAAGCCATCAAAGGTATTGGCCGAAGTGGACTTGGAGGCCTCAGCAAGCTCTATCTCCACCGAGGCACGCTGTTCATCAAGTGGGCTCACGTAACTGGATGTCAGAAGAAAGAAAATCAAAAGCTGGAAGGTAACGTCGATCAGCGGTGTCAGATCGACGGCTACTGGCTTACGCCTCGACTCGTTGACCGGATTAAAGTTCACTCTGCACTTCCTGCAGTCGGCGCTACATCTGGTTCGACATCCGACTCAATAGGATTCGCCAAAGGATAACGATAACGCAAGCATCGAATGGCATGACTCGTCAATTGAGCCGCTAGACGATCACACCGCCCCTGCAGTACCCGGTAGGAAACAAAGCTTGGGATTGCCACTGACAAGCCCGCCGCAGTCGTCAGCAGAGCGGTCCAAATCCCGCCTGCGAGAGCAGCGGGGTCTACGCCCGCCCCGCTCATCCCCGCAACGCTGACAACGCCTTGGAATACGTCGATCATACCAAGCACTGTCCCCAATAACCCAATAAGCGGTGTAATGGACGCAATCGTCCCCACCGTTTCAATGTTTTCATGAAGCGCTGCTACTTCCTCTCGTCCCGTCTCTTCCATTGCAGCTTGCATTATCTCAGGTCCAGCATCATGGACCGATAGTCCTGCAGTCAAAATTCGCGCAGCCGGAGAATCAACGGCCTTTGCCACGATGAGCGCTTCACTGAACTCGCGTGCCCGTAAATGATTCAGGACGGGCTCAAAGCTTCGACCACCAAATAAGCGTTTCATTCGCAACGCAAGCAAGCGTTCTACTAAAATCCCCAATGCGACCACCGAACAAGCCAAAATAGGCACCATCAAGACGCCTCCCCGCTCGATCAGCTCTAAGAGGTGTGTCCACAACTCACTCATATCGGCTCCTTGGCAATCTTCATTGCGCGTCTCACAAGATATCCTACGGGCGGCTCCCCCTCAAAGAGTTCAACCAGTGTCCCCTCTCCATCAAACAGTCCTACCGAAGGCAATGCTGATAGGCCTAGTATCCGACGAAGCGCTCTGGACTCTAAGGCGTCAAACGTCAAGATTGGCGTGGTCTCTGAAGACTGAGCTAACCATGCGCTGGTATTTTCCGAACGGCTTTTTTCATCCATCAGCACTCCTAAAACCGCGAAGCCCTGTCCATCTTGCCCCTTCTGCATCAGCTCGAGTCGCTTCAATATGAAAAAGCACGACTCGCACCAA
>JBMYRY010000184.1:0-5845 GCA_049602795.1 Bradymonadia bacterium | reverse complement strand
AAGGAAGCGATTCTGGGCGGCGGCGCATCCGCCGGCGCTCAAGGTGGTCCTGGGTGTGGGAGTCGTGATGGCTGTAGTGGTGGTAATCCCTACAGTGGTTCGTCTGGGCAAGCTGGCGGCGGCTTTATCTATTTGGCCGTCGGTACGATCGTTGTCAATGGCTCGATTCAAGCCCGCGGAGGCAATGGCGGTAATGGTAGCCGTGGTGGTAATGGTACCACTCAAGGCTGTGAAGGCGGTGGTGCCGGTGGAGGCGGCAGTGGTGGTGACGGTGCCGGTGGTGGTACGATCATGATTGCTGCTGGTGCGGGTGATATCGGTAACGGTCGCGTCAATGCAAACGGTGGTAACGGCGGCGGCGGCGGTGGCGGCGGCACTGGCGGACGGGGTTCAGGTTGCGGCAGCCAGTCTCGCGGTGGGAATGGTGGTAATGGTGCTTCTGGCAGTGGGGGTGACAGCGGACGGGTTATCGTCTTTAGCCAGAATTTGGCGGGTTCAAGTTCACCAGGTTTTAGCCAACTTGACCCGGGGCAAATTGGAGCCGGTGCCCCTCAGAATGGTTATGGCAGTTTTTACATTGGCAGAGTCGATACAAGTAATGCGGACCTGGCGGAGAATTACCCAACCGTCGATGCCAGTATCGAAGCAGGCGATGTTGTCTCTTTTGTGATCGATCCCGATGGTGATGGCGCGTTGCTTCGAAAGGCAAGCCGGTTTGATCCTAGAGGGGTTGCGGGCGTGATTTCCACGGCTCCAGGGCTCACCTTGGGGGCAAACTTAGACCCCGAGGAGAAACGGCGTCAGCGTCCACTGGCATTGGCGGGCAGGGTACCCGTTAAAGTAACGCTCGATGGCGGGGCGATTGCGCCCGGAGATCGACTTGCGCTTTCAGATACACCTGGCGTTGCTCGCCGGGCTCGGGATGACGACAAGCAAACCCTCGGTATTGCGCTTGAAGCGTTTGATGACCGTAATGGTGCAGACATAGGCGTGGTCACGGCCCTTGTACAAAATCGCGAGCATTTAGGTGTTCGGCATGAGGAGTTACTCGATAGGTTGGAGCTTTTGTCTGACCGAATTGGCACGCTTGACCGAGAGAACAAGATGCTTAGGCGACGCTTATATCGAGTAGAAAAGCACCTACGGACGAAACGGCGGACGCACAGGCGTCTACCAGCGCAGTGAAGATCGGGTATTCGTACATACGATGACTCTCATAATCAATTATTCCAGATGGAGATGATCATGGATCCCATGAGATGGACATTCTTAAGAATTGTGATGTGTTGCGTTGCGTTAGGCATCATTGCCTGTGGCGATGATGGCTCGGATGACGCTGAACCACCGGCACAAACTGACATGATGATGGATGAGCCTGAGTGTGCAACCGACAATGATTGCAATGAGTCCGAGTATTGCGATAGCGATGGTGCCTGCGCTACCGGTTGTCGACAGATGCCTGACAATTGCGATGAAGGCTTTAGTTGCCGAGACAATCGTGTGTGCGTCTCAGATGCACAGTGTGCGATTGATAACGATTGTGATGCAGACAGCTATTGTTTGGAGGGGGTCTGTGAGCGTGGATGCAGGCTTGAACCAGACTCGTGCGACGTGAATGAGGACGGGGTACCTCAACTCTGTGATCCGAGTAATCATCGGTGTTCAGAAACAGTCAATTGCTGCCCGCCTGGTGAGGCGTGTCAGCGCCGTCTGCCAACGGATTGCCCAGAGCAGGGCTGTGCACTCGACGACGATTGCCCGGGCACTCAAATTTGTACCGAAGGTAGTTGCGTGGAGCCGGAAACCTGCGGTGCGGATGAAGATTGCTTTGGCGACCGCTACTGCGCAGATGCCGTGTGTGTCGACGCGTGCGTCGAGGATGCAGATTGTTCGGGAGCGGGGGCATGTGTTGACGGTCGATGCATCGTCAATGACGCATGCTTTGCCGATGCAGACTGCGGGGATAATCGAATTTGCGAGGCCATGTTCTGCGTCGATGGTTGCAACAGCGATGGTGACTGTGAGACCGCCGAAATCTGTGATGCGTCTTCTGGGCGATGTATATCAACCGTTGAATGTCGTGGTGATGATGAGTGTTTGCCAGAAGAGATTTGCACGCTTGATGCGCTGTGTCGCCGTGGATGCCGGATGGCAGAGGATTGCGCACCGGGCCAGCGATGCAACTTGGAGACGTATGCTTGTGAGCGAGACGTGGAATGTACCAGCGATGACGAATGTGCCGATGGTCAGCGATGTCGTGGTAATGCCTGTGGACCTGAATGTGACGTAGATAATCTATGCGATCTTAACCAGGTTTGCAGCGATGCGGGCGTTTGCGAGGCATTACCGGCGTGCGTCGACAACTCTGAGTGCGCCATGGGAAGCTGCCAAGGTGGTTTTTGTCGTGTCTGCATCGAAAATGGCGACTGTGCCGGAGCAGAAGTTTGTCTTGTGGACAGTGGACTATGCGTGGAACCGTGTTTCGATGACTCAGGGTGTCTTCAAACTGAACGGTGTGAAATTAATTCTGGGGAGTGTGTTGCCGTAGCAGCATGTATTAATGACCTGTCTTGCGAAGTCACTGAGGTCTGTGACGATGCAACAGGCTTGTGTGAACCAGAAGGGGTCTGCCAAGTAGATAACGATTGCCGAGCGGGACGTGTTTGCGCTGCTGGTGGCTGCGTCAATGCGTGCGATGATGTCTCGAATCCGTGTGACAGAGGCTTTGCCTGTAACGCTGTGACCGGGCAGTGCGAGTCCTTACCGGGCTGTTTGGGCGGTTTGCAATGTGAAGGCTCAAGACAGTGTGACCAAAATACGGGGGCTTGCCCAGAGAGGACCACCGACTGTTTTGCCGCAGCAGACTGTGATGCGGGACGAATCTGTGATTGTGCGGGTCTGAATGATAGCCTTGCTGCCTGTATCTTCCCTGGTGGTCAATGTGTGCCTGATTGCCGTCAGCAGGGCTGTGCAGGCGGGGTGTGTAACGCGACCACCGCTCTATGTGAAGATGTGGCGGGTCTTTGCTTAAATGATAGTGATTGTGCTGGCAGTCGCGTGTGTCAGAATGGCACCTGCCTGAACAATTGCGTGGACTCAGGCTGTCCGGGTAATCGAGACTGCGATGCCGTCACCGGGCGCTGTGCTGAGGCTGATAATTGTTTCAACGATAGTGAATGTGCGCTTGGGCGCGTGTGTGACCAAGGGACGTGCGCAGACCGCTGTGCATCGTCTGATGAATGTGCAGACGGGACTGTATGCGATGCAGTTCAAAATACCTGTCGAGCGTGTCGCGGGGATGCAGAGTGTCCCGATCGATGGTCATGTCTCGGCGGGGCTTGTACTCGACCTGAGCTTTGTTTCTTTGCCCAGGATTGTCCAAGTGGGCAAGTGTGTAATCCAGCGTCGGGCGCGTGTCTTCCAGCCTGTGCAAACGATACGGAATGTCCTGGAAGACAGGTTTGTGGACAGGGACTCTTCTGTGAAGAGAATGGTTGTGAGGTGGACACGGAGGCACTAGACTGTTTGGCTGACAGAATTTGTGTCCAAGGCGCCTGTACGGAACGCTGTGCAGCGGGCACCTGCGCCGGTGGGCAAACATGCAATCTTGCGACGGGGGTTTGTGAGTTTGATGCTGGTTTTTGTGCCATAAATTCGGACTGTGCAGGTGATCAATTCTGTGTTGATGGTGTGTGCCTGGCTCGAATTCCTGGGACGTGCGACGCCGACAGTGATTGCGATGGTGGCGACGTATGCTCGCCTTTTGGTCGGTGTGTTGTGGATCACGTATGTGGCGGCGATGATGGCTGTCAGGCGGGGGTTGCATTCTGTGTAGACGGTCAGTGCCAACCTTGCGTTGCCGATGCTGATTGTGGTGCTTTGCCGGGCTTTGCCTGCGAGGCAAACCGATGTTTTTACGATGCTCAAACCTGTGTAGCGGACAATGATTGTCCGGACACGCGGTTCTGTGTAGACGGTTTTTGTGAAGCAGGCGGCTGTGCCGGCGACGATCTTGATGCAGTGGAATTGCCGATACTTGCGAATCGAACCTATCAAAGCCTAATCCTATGTGACGGTGATGAAGACCGCTACGTGCTCGTTGTGCCCGCTGGATACGGTGCGTCTATCCAGCTCAGTCACGAGCCCACTGACGGTGACCTAAGTCTTACGTTGTTCTCGGGCGATGATGAAGTTGATCACTCGGATACTGCCTATGGGGTGGAAACGGTCGCTGTCCTACCTGCGGACATTGAAAGAACGTACTTTGTTTCGATTCTCGGCGGGCAAGGGCGGAACACACTTTACGATCTGTCAGTTCTTACTTTGGAGCCGGGAGAGTGTGCGCCCGATGGCGGAGAAGGAGCATTCAATAACGACACGCCAACTCGAGCGAGAACGCTCGATATTGGCTCTCAGAGGGTCATCTCTTGTCCAGGTGATGTTGACTGGTTCAGCTTAGCAACGGGACCGGGCATGGTCGTCGAAGCGACCGCAACAGCTTCAAGTGCACCGGTGTCACTTGGTCTCTATGCCCAGGGGCAAGAAGGCGCAGCACCAGTGGTGTCTGGAAGCACCATTAGCTACGATACGGCTGGGTCAGCAGACAGTATGATGCTCAAGCTGACTGGTGATGCGAATGAGGGTCAGTCCGTTAGCCTTGAACTGAATGTAACCTCTTCACCTGATGGTGTAGACAGAACGTGTTCAGCAGCCCCGACCTACATCGAGAACGGGGGCGCATTGACCTTGCCGTTTCAGTATCCAGTCTCCCATCGGGAATTGAGTTGCTTTCCCGATGGTGTCGGTGAAACTCAGGAGCATGTGGTTCGATTCGTCCCGAGTGTGAACAGTGACTACCTCATTTCCACTTCATTGTATGCCGCATTTGAAGTCCTTGTCGGAGGGTGTGGTACCATGTCGACCTCGGTTGGATGTGGTGACAATGGTAGTGAACTGAATGGGGTTCGCGTGAGTTTATTGGCCGACCAAGAGGTGTTTATCGTGGTTAAGACGCCACCGTTCTACATCGGAGATATCATCATCGCGCCCACAGGTCCCTGAGGTGAAGAGTCACCGTGTATCTTAATCCGTGAACACTTCGTCTAGTCACTACCCAAGGCTCGCTCGTGTTTTATCGCGAGATGTGTCGATGATTCACTCATTCGGCAGCAAGATATAGAGCGTCTGGATCACCGAACGATGTCCCAGCCGTGGTCTTCGGTTTATGGACAAGACCTTATGACCGATGGCGATCAGTTCACCTGTTTTTTGTTCACCTTAAGCCATCGACTCTTGGCATCGATTAAGACTTTCATGGACTTGCCATCAACAGGTAGGTCCTTAGCTGGCAAAGACATGTGGTTCGGGGGGATCTCGTCTACATATTGACCGAATACGCTTCGGGTAAATTCAAGTGGGTACTGAGGGAGCCGTCTATTTGCTCTAAACTTCGCAATCGGGATTTCCGCGCTAATGATGCCTTCTTCATTGTTGCTCTCAACTTCGGCAAGAACTTTGCCGCTTGGATTGACAATGATGGAATGACCGCCGTATTTCGATTTTGCTGGGATGTTCGCCATCGCTGAATACACATTATTGACCATGGCCGTGGAGACGACGTCCGAACGGAAGAATAAGGTTGATGTGCGGAGCATGAGTTCGGCGCCTTTCATCGTCAATGCAGCGAAGATCATGGGGTCTAACTGAACCGTAGTCACGGCGATATTGCCGAACTCTGTACGAATGACTGGTAGTTCATCATCGAGTCCATACTTGGCTCTAAATTCATCTTGGACCGATTCTACAGTCGTTGTTGAGATTTCAAAGGTGTCATAGAAACGCTTTA